>JAIROD010000515.1 GCA_031257725.1 Planctomycetaceae bacterium
AAAATGAGTTGACTGTACAACGGTTGTTGTTCTATGAACGGAAAAAGGGCAACCGCCCATGACCGATGACTTCGCTGGTCTCCATCTTTTACATTACTTTGAGCCGTCGCAAACGGCAACTCTTTACAGGTGTCGTTGTAGTTGTGCAACGCGATCCCGAGTTGTTTCAAATGATTTGAACACTGCATCCGTCTTGCCACCTCGCGTGCCGCCTGAACCGCCGGAAGAAGCAACGCAATAAGCACTCTGATGATTGCAATAACGACCAGAAGTTCGACCAACGTAAATCCGCGAAAAACTGTAATTTTCATAGTATAAACTCCTTGTTTACAAAAAGTTAAGTTAAATTGTTTTAGTTAATTGGTTAATTGGTTAATTGGTTAATTGGTTAATTGGTTAATTGGTTAATTGGTTAATTGGTTAATTGGTTAATTGGTTAATTGGTTAATTGGTTTTTTTAGGTTCTGATTTTTTAATAATCAGTGTTTCTTTAACCGGATTTGTTCCGACAGTGATTTGTAAAGGTGTTTTATTAGGTACCATAAACTCCTCCGCAATATGATTAATTACAACGGTTTCGACGGAATTATCTTTTTCCGAATCAAAATCGGGAGGAAAAACGATCTCTTGTTTCTTAACGGTAACTTTATATTCACCGGGAACAACTCCGGGAAAAGAACCGTTGACCGCAACTTTAACCGTTCCTGCCGAATCTGTTTTTCCATTACTGTACCATTTTCCTTCAACCGGATACAACATAACGATGGCATTTTCTACCGGTGAACCATCGTCAAATTGAATGGTGAGTTCACAATTGGTCAACTTCGGTAGTCCCGGCGGTCGGCGGCTTCCGCAACCGAACATTAAGGTCAAACAAAGTATCCCTGTTAAAAAATAAAACAAAAAACGTTTCATCAGTTCAATAATCCTTAAAATTGAGTTAACGTTTAATAATCTTTAAGGAGATTTTGATTCTCCGCCGTTTATACTTCCGAGCGATCCCCAGACACCGAAATTGGATTCACCGGAATCTTTGAGTTTACCGAGAGTTGCGTCAAGGAGATTTCCCGTATCAACCATATTGGAAATTACCCTAACAGAACCGTCAACAAATACATTTTGTACAATATCACCGGAATGTTGACTGGAAGCGGAATTGAGTGTTCGCGATTCTACTTCTACACCGCTATTATGGGAAATACAACTTGGACTATTAGGAGGTAATATCGTTGAAAAGGCTGTTCGTGTGGGATGTCCCGCTGCCCATCTTGATCCTTTCCAGTGTAAAATATCCGCAATTGCGCCTGTATATTCACCATTTGAAATATTACTCAAACATGCAGCAGGATTAGCATTTGCCATGACACTGGTCTTGTTATTTTGTGGTATCGCGGTAGCATCGACCAATGTTCCCGATTTAGCGAGAACTTTGTCGTGTTCTACTGAAATAACAATTTCACCAAAAGCAATTGTATTAGAGGTTCCATCGGTTACATCGCTGAGTGAACGAGTGGGACTTATCGCTGCTTGGTTATCCTGTGTAGCACTGGCAAATCCACGAGGATTAGGGTATCGGCGATTAACGTTTGCCGCCAAAACGGAATCCGCCCAATCACCGAGACAAGGCACATAACTTGTCCGTCCGGTAATGCCGGGTCGCATCACTGATTTACCCTGTCCTGTATCGGAAGGACAAATAAATTCTTGTAATTGGGTTGTCCATATTTCACCGGCACCGCTCAAATCATGACTGGGACCTACAGCGTTGCTGGAATAGGCTTGTTCATGGAGTGAGGTTTGTTCCATGAAAGCGAGTAAAGCAACCAGCATACTCCGCCGTGAGACATTGGCAGTTCCATTCCAAACGGGAGGTCCGCCGAGAGCTGGCGGAAAAGAATCGTGGGTAGAATGGTAATTGTGCAGCGCAATGCCTATTTGCTTGAGTTTGTTGGAACAAGACATTCGGCGGGCAGCCTCCCTCGCGGCTTGAACCGCCGGCAACAGAAGTGCGATTAACACGCCGATAATCGCAATCACCACAAGAAGTTCGACTAACGTAAAGCCGAACGGCGAAGACCGAAGAAGTTGTAAGAAGTTTGTAGGCAAGAGGTTAGAACGATTGGAGTAAAAACGCTCTCCACGCTCCGTTCTTAACTTTCCTCTACATCCTGCCCCCCCCCCCCCTGTCTTGCCCATTTTAACATTTTGTTTTTCGTTGAAATTTCCGGTAAATGTTCTGACGTGTTTTCTGCAAAGTTTTTCATCGTCATGCTCCTTATTTTACAAGGCGTCATTGAAATTACTGCAATTCGCTTGCCGAAAAACAACACGGCAAAAAAACGCATCGCAATCAAGATAGTTTAAATATTACATCCAACCCAATCAGTTGTCAATAGGAATTTTTTTATCTCTAAAAAAAAATTAAAAAAAATTAAAATCGCTTCGATTTTTCCACTTTTTCGGAAAAAACCGCTGAATCCATGAAACACCCGAAAAAAATAATCGGTGAAAATCTACGGATTATTATTTTTTAGGAAAGATGATTGGGGCACCTCTAATAATTCGGAATTTACCGAAAGTTAACGGCGTGGGTTTGCCCCGCGTTGTTCGGTTGTTATAGGGTGTCGCCGAATGCGTAACATGAGTTAATAAAATTCAGAGGACAAATCGTAACTGTCTATTTTACAATCGCTCAGTTTTCTTACCGTTCATGTACCAATTGCATTTGATTTGAATGATTCCCTAGTCTAATCCCGCAGGGATGACACTTTATTAACCGTATGCTTTAGCTTACGGATAAAACGTCTAAAACATCAAGTCCCGCAGGGACGACACTTTTAAAACGTTTAGTTCTTTTTTAGCCAATTGATGTTTTCAGCGTGTCCCGTGTTGAAAACATAAGTAAATCCAATGATTTTTAAGTGAAAATTTCAAAACAGTAATCGAATAGACTCGCTCAATAATGTGTCGTCCCTGCGGGTAGGGTGTTCAAAATTGGGCTTTTTTATTTTACCGCAAATAATTACTTAACAGTTGTATAAACGATAACCCCTTTATTATTAAGTATTTATAAAAATGAAAAATTGTAAAAATCGGTTAAGAAACTTTCTTGCTAATTTAGTCCAATAGCAAAAAGTCTCAAATTTTGAACACCCTACCCTGCGGGACTTCGTGTTGCGTTTGCCCTACCGTAAACTAAAGCATACGGTTAATAAAGTATTTTACTTAATAGTCCCATGCGGGTAGGGTGTTCAAAATTGGGCTTTTTTATTTTACCGGCAAATAATTACTTAACAGTTGTATAAACTTTATAAACGATA
>JAIROD010000544.1 GCA_031257725.1 Planctomycetaceae bacterium
ATAATTTTTAAAACTTCCATTAAAAAACTTTTTTGTAATTTGTAAAAAGATAAAAAAATATTCAATAACAATGTTCAAAAGAAAACAGGATATTCGTAATATTTCAGTGGAATATTCCCAAACGTATCGTCATCGTTTCATAAAACCTTATTTTCAACCTTATTTTCTTAACAAAACAACCTTAGTAGCAAGAGTCCTACCAGAAACCAAACCTTATTACCTTATTGTTCCTTTTTTTTAATAAGGTAATAAGGTTTATTTGTTGTGGGAACAATTGCTACTAAGGTTGTTTTGTTTGAAAATAAGGTAAAAATAAGGTTTGTTAAAGCAATCCAATACGTTTTCGAAAATTCCACTGAAATATTACTTAGTTTTTATTCAAGAGGAATTAGAACACTTGGTAGTAGGCAATGTTTCGCCGAAACATTTTTACACTAATACGGTGATAGCCGACTTGCCCCTGTTTGTAGATGGAAATTAAAAACCAACCGTGTACAACTCGAATAACAAAACCAACCGTTGCGACTGTTGGTGAAAACCCTTCGGCGAAGGGTTTTCACCCACAGTCGCCTACCTCTTGAATCAAACAAAACAACCAATATCATGCCGTTGACAGTATAACCGCCGGTTAAAACCGGCGGTTATTCACAGTAAACGCCTAGCGGCGTTGACCCGATGGCAGACGTTTAAAAACGGCAACTACAATAACTAAACCAACAATCCACTGAATAGTTACAAAACATGTAAAAAAACACCCAAATTACTCTTTTTCGATTTGGAAATATTTGTTAAAATTCCTTTTCCTATCGGTACGTTTTGGAAACTTAGTCAGATTGTTTCCTTTTGGAATCAATCATTTTATAACATGGAACGGAATCCTTCACACACCACTAAGGAGTCGTCGTTTTTTTCCAAACCACTCGGCTCCTTAACTTATCTTTGTTGTCGAAATCCGGTCATTGTATTGGTTTTTTCGGTTTTTATTGCAGTTTGGTCTCTCTATTGGACTTCCGAACATCTCGGTTTCAAAATGAGCCGGCTCGATCTCATCAATCCAAACAGCGGTTTTAATCGTCTTTGGCTGGATTACATTGATGAGTTCGGCGATAACAATGAAGTGTTGGTCGTGGTCGAGGGCAAGGGAAATGTCGAAGTAATTCCGGTTCTTGAGACTCTTTCCGAACGAATCGCCTGTTTTCCTGATTTGTTTCAAGGCGTTTTGCACGGAGTTGATCTTTCGGCAATACGGCGTAAAGGACTTCATTACGTTCCTCTACGCGAACTGGAACTAATCCGCCAATTCGCCGCCGAATCCTCACAAATTACCAACGGTCATTGGGAACAACTCGCCGTCAACTCCATGCTTGATTCCTTAGCGTACCGCTTAAAACACGCTCCGCAAAATGAAACGGTTAATGCAACGATCCTGCGAGAACTTGATTCGTTTTCGCTAAGTCTGGCTAATGCCTTTGGTTCAAGTCCAAGTTATGGTTCGCCCTGGGCGGTGATGCAGGGCGCGCAAGCCGCCGTTCCTGATATTGTTGCGGCGTGCAGCCAAAACGATATGAATTACTTTCTTTTTCCAACACAAAACGGGGTGATTGGGTTTGTGCTGCTCAAACTTGCCGATATTGATAAAACCAAACTGGCTCAGGGAAAAGAATCAATCGGTAAACTGCGTTCCCTTGTTGCTGAAGTTCGTGAAAAAAATCCGTCGATTCGTGTCGGTTTAACCGGAGTGCCGATTCTTGAAAACGATGAAATGGAATTAAGCAACGAGGCAATGCTTAAAGCGTCGGTGTTGGCGTTGATTGGAGTGGGCGCGATTTTCATGGCGGGATTCGGCGGCATCCGACATCCAATGTTGGCAATGGTCACTCTGATTATTGCCTTTGCCTGGACAATGGGTTATATCACGCTGGCGGTTGGACATCTGAATATTTTGAGTATTTCTTTTGGGGCAATGCTTATCGGATTGGGAACCGATTTTAGTGTTCATTATTTAGCGCGATATCTTGATCTTCGGCGTGAAGGCTGGAACACGGAAACCGCTCTTTGTCGGACGGCAACTGTGGTCGGTCCCGGCATTCTGACCGGCGCACTCACCACCGCAGCCGCTTTTTATATGACCTCCTTCACCGAATTTATTGGAATTTCCGAATTGGGAACCATCGCCGGCGGCGGTATTCTTTTTTGTGCCATAACAACATTTATGGTTTTCCCGGCATTGATAACCTTGACGGACGGTAACAAACTTCAACCTCCGCAAAATAATTTGTTTGATGTACGGGGGATTTTGTTTCCGATGTTCCGATTTCCGGCGGTTATATTGGTTCTTTTTGTTGCCGGATTTGTGTTTCTTTTAACCGGTATTCCCAAAGTGCGGTACGACCACAACCTGCTTCATTTACAACCGGAAGGGCTTGAAAGTGTTGAGTTGGAGCAGCGGTTGCTCAATATGGAGGTGGATCAGGGCGGGAAAAATGTTTGGTTTGCGCTTTCAATTGCGGACACCCAAGAAGAATTGTTAAAACGAAAAGAGGTGTTTGCGCAAAAATACCCCGAATTGAAAGTGGAAGAAATTGTTTCTTGGTTTCCCGAAACAGACTCGCAAAAAATTTCAACCATTAAATCACTGGCGCAATCATTACAAAATTTGCCGGAACGTCCGCCGGAAATTCCGGTTGCCGCACCGGAAACGGTGGGCAATTCGTTGGGACGTTTACAGAGTATTCTGATTGATTCACCGCTGACCGATACGCAAAATCCGGTCATTTTAAAACGTCTTACGGAAATTCGTGAAGTGATTCGGCGTATGAGCCGTTCGGAATATCAGACGCGAATGTTGCAGTACCAAAGTGCGGTTGCCGGCGATCTGCTGAGCCGGTTACAGATTTTGCAGTCGATGGCAATTCCCGAACCGCCCACTGTTGAAGACTTGCCGGAATCGTTGGTTGAACGTTTTGTCGGAAAACGCGGTAAACATCTTATGAGAATTTACACCACCGCAAACATTTGGAACATGGACGAAATGGAAAAATTCGTTAAAGCGGTTCGGGAGGTTGATCCTAAGGCAACCGGTAGTCCGTTACAAACTTATGAATCCTCGCTTCAAATGCAACGGGGATTTATCACCGCAGCATGTTACGCCTTTGGAGCCATTGCCTTTTTTTTGTTCCTTGATTTCCGAAGTTGGAAAGCGTCGCTGGCGGCATTGCTTCCGATGTTTTTGGGATTTGCCATGACGTTCGGTCTTCTCGGTTGGTTGAATTTACCGCTCAATCCGGCAAATATGATTGTGTTACCGTTAATTCTTGGTATCGGTATTGACGACGGAGTTCATCTGATCCACGATTATCGTACACACAAACGTTTCCGTTATCGAATGACCGGTTCGACGGTAACCTCAATTTTGATTACATCATTAACAACAATGATTGGTTTTGGCAGTATGATGATTGCGTCACATCGCGGACTTCAAAGTCTTGGGCGTGTTCTGGTGATTGGCGTAACGTGTTGCCTGATTACGTCCATTATTATTCTGCCGGCTCTGCTGTTGTTACGGACTCGCAACAAAAAAGAGGAACGGGAAACCGGTGATGAACCGGATAAACAACCTACGCGGGAAATCCGGTATGGCGATGAAGAATTTACCGAAGAAATTATCGAAGAAATTCCTGAAGTGTACGTTTACGAAGACTATGTTCCCAAACAAACCGTTAAACCAAAACGGTTAGTACGCCGAACCGGAAATAATCATTAAAACCGCCGAAAATCCAGGGATAATAAAAAGGGTATTTTTAGAGTTTCCCATTACAATATTCCGATTCGGATATTTCTGAACAAAATATTGGTTTCCTGATCATGACCTTGAAATTGAATCGTTCCGGCATCGGTTCGTCGTCCTTTTCTTGGATTCGGATTGGGATCGCGTTCATCAATCCAATCGGCGGTTTGAATTCCGTTGACCCACGTTGAAATCTGCGCACCTCGTGCAAAAATAGTTAGATAATTCCATTGTCCGTCTTGCGGATTAACATTACGTCCGATCTGACGGCGGAAAATTCCGCCGGTATCGGTTCCGATAAATTTTTTGTAATCACCTTCCGGCGGATTGTTGAAAATCTGACATTCATAACCGTTCATTAATTCTCCCGGTATGCAACGAAAGAAAACGCCGGAATTGACGGGTTTATCGGTTTTATATTCCAGTTGCAGGATGAAATCGCCATATCGTTCTTCCGATTCAAGCGAGCCGGAACCTCCAGACAAACGAATTGCGCCGTTTTCAACTTTGGCGTTGGCGTTGGGTTTGACAGTCCAACCGTTTAAGGTTTTAGCGTCGAAAATTGATTTCATTCCCTGCGGTTGAATTTTAATATTACGAAATTGTCCGGAATCTAAGGTGATGTCGTGAGTTCCGGTTTTTCCGGATGGAGTTGTTTCCAAGCGGAGCGTAAACGGAGTCCAGTTTCCCTTCGCATCGGCGGGACGGCGTTCGCCGGTAAGAATACTGTTACCGAATCGGCTTGTAAAACGAATCGCGCTGTTCTGATTTGGGACACATACCAATAGACCGTTTTTTACGGAGTATTTTCCTTCGATTGACCGCCAACCATAAAGTGAAACGCCATCGAAAAGACGAATCCATCCGTCCTGTAATTCTGTTTCGGTAAGCGGATCAAAACCGACCAAAACCGGCGGTTTCACACTGGAATCGGGTTCTGCACCAAATGAGGAAAACGGTAAAGCGATGATTGTAAACACAATAGACGTTACTAAAAATTGGGGTAAAGTTTGCATTAGTGAAAGAATTGGTTAGGTTGTTAATGTGTAAATGTACTTTATCATATCTTATGACATCTTATTCTTACTTGCAATATATCAGTGAAATTTTCGTAGGTTACCGGCAATTACGTTGGGAGTGTGCATTGGGGGAACATTGCTCGTCATCTTCGGGGTTATACGTGTTCAATTCGTTTTTTTGATCGTAACAATTCCGTCCCGCATGGGACGACACTTGAAAACGGTCAATAGTTTCAAGCGTCGTCCCATGCAGGACGGAATTGTTGTTCGTTTGTTAACGGCGGGGTTTACCCCGCGTTTGCCCCGCAATGATTCCC
>JAIROD010000547.1 GCA_031257725.1 Planctomycetaceae bacterium
AAAACATTGCTCGAATTTATCGGAGTTTTTGCGGTTTTTTACATTTTCGGTGCTTGGCCCGTACCCGATTCCAACGAACCCTATTACATCGGCAAGGCAATTCATTTTTGGAATCCCGATTGGATTCCGAATGATCCTTTTCTGGAAAGTAAAGATTCTCATTGGACATTTTATGTAGTTTTTGGTTGGTTGTCTTTTTTTCTTTCCCCCGATGCGATGGCGTGGACGGGGCGTTTTCTGACGTGGGGATTACTCGCGTTGAGTTGGCTGCGGCTCAGTTTTACACTGGTTCCGGTTCGCTGGATGTCCATCCCAACCGCTTGGGCATTGGCTTATTATATCGATTCCTTTCACGCCGCCGGTGAATGGATTCTCGGAGGAGTCGAGGGAAAATCGTTTGCATTCCCGCTTGTCTTTTTCGGTCTCGAATCAATGTTGCGCGGACGTTGGCATCGAACCTGGATTTTTCTTGGTGCGGCTTCCGCGTTTCACGTTTTGGTGGGCGGTTGGTCGGTTTTGGTTGCCGGTTTGGTTTTCCTGCCGGATCGCCGTACTACAAACTCTTCCCGAAACGTTGCCCAACGTTTTACGGTTCCCTGGGGACTCTTCGTCGGCGGAATGTTGGCTTTGTTCGGACTGATTCCGGCGTTGTTGCTCGATTACGGGGTTGCAACGGACACCGTTCGTGAAGCTCATCAAATTTATGTTTTTGAACGGCTGCATCATCATTTAGTACCCTACCAATTTTCTTGGACTTATTTGGTTCGTTTTATTTTATTGGCGGTGATTTGGATTGCAATGTGTCGTTTTGGTCAACAGCGAAACCAACGGCAAATACGGTTTGAACGTTTCATCTGGGGAACTTTAATTTTGTTCCTGATCGGAATGTCGGCAGCTTACGGATTGCATAACAACCGAATCCTCTCAGCGGAAATCTTGCGGTTTTATTGGTTTCGACTTTCGGATGTTTTTATTCCTGTAGGAGTTGCGGTTGGTGCTCTCCGGCATTTTTTAGCAATGGTTCAGAAAGTTAAAAAAACTCAAAAAACTCAGAATATCCCAAAAGTTCAAACGACTCAAACGGTTCAAACAGCTCATACGGTTCAAAATTTTCAGATTCGGGAATCCGGTTTGCCTTTTCCACCGATTTCCGGTTGGTTGATTTTGTTTGGAGTTCCGTTTTGTGTTTATCTTTTTTTCGATGCACTCATTTTCAGTCGGCGAATTTATTTTTCAACCGCTGTTGAATCGGGAATTCCTTGGGCATTGACCATTCTGGTTTGTTGGGGAATTCTTGTATTCTCAAAACGTTTTTTGCATTTTTCACATTTTTCACATTTTTCGCATTCTTTACGTTCTTTACATCATTGTACCGGATTCACGACATTTTTGGTTTGGGGTTTTATTGGACTTTACGCGGTAATTTTGTTTTACGCTCCGTTTGAATCTCTCAAAACTTTGGGCGATGTCCGAACAAGCATGGCGTATTCACGGATTGAGCCGGGTCGGTCACACATTGCGTATTATTGGATTAACGCTTGCCGATGGATTGCCGATCCGCAAAACACACCCCAAACGGCAAAATTTTGGATTCCGCGTGAGGGGACAACGTTCAAATGGCATGCCCAGCGGAGTGATATTGGAACGTGGAAAAATGTTCCTCAAGATGCGGAGGGCATTGTTCGGTGGCAACAGATGATGCATGATCTTTTTTATTACCGCAATAGAGAAGGACAACTTTGCGATGACCGGTCACTCAGCGTTTTACTTTGGTGGAAAACCGAAGCGGAGATTGAGCAATTACGAATCCGCTATGGATTTGACTATATTCTTTGTCCGGCTTATCCTGAATTGTCGCATCACAAAACGTTTCAGGTTGTTTACGCTAATGATTTTTACAAAGTTTATCGGATTTTTCCATTTGGTGAAGAAAAACGGGCAAGACAAAGGTTATCGTTTGCGCCGTCGGAACCGGTCAATTTGCCTATAACTGATTGACGGCGAAAAAAATCAAAAAAATTTTTATTTTTTTCTTACAATCCATTGAGTAATTTCTAATTACCGTCTATGATATGATAACTGTAATTAGGAATGACGGATTCGTTATGTATTGAGCGGATCGGTTTCTAGTTTTTTGTTTCATTTCCAAAAACCAAGTTTAAGGAAACTCCAACCATGAAAAAACTGATTACTTTGAGTCTGATGACAGTTTGTTTTGGACTGTTTGCTCTCGGTTGCACACCGAAGCCAGCCGCTCCAACCGCTCCGTCTGGAAGCGACACACCGCCTGCTACTGAAGCCACGACCGATTCAGTGCCTGCTGATGCGGCTAAAGACGTAGAAAAACCAACCGAAGAGAAACCAGCCGAAGAAACACCGGCAAATTAAGCCGCTTCGGTTTTTAATTTTTTTGAAACGCATAAGACCTGAATTGTTGCAATTCGGGTCTTTTTTTTATTGCAGGATTTTTAGATTGATTTTTGGGAACAGATGGGGGAAACATTGGGAGCGTTTGCTGTTTGGCGATAACGATTAGGGGGCTTGCGTGTTCCATAGAGATCGTCTTCAGAGCCGTTTTCAGATATACTGTCAACGGGTAGAACTGGGTTGTTTTATTTGAAAACTCACTAAGGCGTAGTATCAAAAGGTACCTTTTGATACACCACCTGGGGAGGTTTTCAAATAAAACAACCAATTTCTACCCGTTGACAGTATCATTCGCATCCACGACAAAAAAACGAAACAGATGAATATTCTCATCTGTTTCGTTTTTCATTGTTAAATTGACCGATTAAATGATCGTGTTTGTGTTTAACGATTTATTATTCACAAACCGGCAAACATGGAGGAACACATGGTTTCGGTTTGTAAATCTGCACCGGAACTTTGTAAGTAACCACTCGCGGTACCGACCGTGTTACGGTGTATGGAACTTTGTCAGCTTCGATTCGGCAACCCGTTACGGTTTTTTCGCAGGTAACCGGTTTCAAAACCGTGTAATTACATTGACGAACACGTTGTTCCGGAACAAGTTTACAAACCTTGTAGGAAACATTTTTAGTATGCGTTTCCACTACATTACGGCAAACCTGATAATTCACCGTTTTGACTCGTTGTTCGGGAACCATCCGGCACACTGTATAATTACAACTTTTTTGTACCGGAACTTGTTTGCAAACCTGATAAGAACAGGTTTTAACCCGTTGTTCGGGAACCATCTTACAAACCTTGTATTCACAAACACGAGTTTCGGGAACCATTTTACAAACCTGATAATTCACCGTTTTGACCCGTTGTTCGGGAACCATCCGGCACACCGTATAATTACAACTTTTTTGTACCGCAACTTGTTTGCAAACCTGATAGGAACAGTTTTTGACCCGTTGTTCGGGAACCATTTTACAAACCTTGTATTCACAAACACGAGTTTCGGGAACAAGTTCGCAAACCTGATAATTCACCGTTTTAACTCGTTTTTCCGGAACATACCGGACACAATCAACGGTTTTTTCCCGCAATTCCGGTACCCAAACCTTTTTATAACAAGTTACCGGCGGACATTGAACTTTTACCGGTTTGTACTTCAACGGAGTACATGCTGCCGGAGTGCATGCATCTGTACAGGCTCCGGGAGCACAGGGTTCACAAACGGGAACCATTTTAATAACAACCGGACCGGGAACCTGATAACTCTGTTTTTCCCAATGACCGGATTGATATTGAACTTGCTTAGTGTAATGAACCGGTTTACAAACAGTGTACGCAACCTCTTTCGTGCGAGTTTCATAAACCGGACGATTCACCGTGTATTCCCGTTGCCGTGTTTCCCAAACCGGTTTGCAAACAGTGTACGCAACCTCTTTCGTGCGGGTTTCATAAACCGGTTTGTATTCTGTCCAGGTTCGGGTTTTCTGTTCATAAACCGGTTTACAAACAGTGTAAGCAATTTCTTTTTGACGTGTTTCATAAACCGGACGATTTACCGTATATTCCCGTTGCCGCGTTTCCCAAACCGGTTTGCAAACAGTGTAGGCAACCTCTTTGGTACGGGTTTCGTAAACCGGTTTGTATTCCGTCCAAGTTCGTGTTTTCTGCTCGTAAACCGGTTTACAAACGGTGTAGGCAATTTCTTTCTGACGGGTTTCATAAACCGGACGGTTTACCGTGTATTCCCGTTGCCGTGTTTCCCAAACCGGACGGCAAACGGTGTAGGCAACCTCTTTGGTACGGGTTTCATAAACCGGTTTGTATTCCGTCCAAGTTCGTGTTTTCTGCTCGTAAACCGGTTTGCAAACCGTATAAGGAACTTGTTTTGTCCGTGTTTCGTAAACCGGTTTACAGACATCGTAGGAAACGGTTTTAACTTTTGTTTCCCAAACCGGTTTGCAAACCGTATAACGGACTTCCCGTGTGCGAACTTCAGGAACGTATTTACAATAGGTTACTGTTCTGGCAACAGGAATCTTGTTATAAACCGTTTTATAACAAGTAATTTGCTGCTTCTCATAGACGACTTTTTTACAAGTCCGCATAACGGTGACGCAGTGATCAACGTAATCGCAGCAACGCGGAATACAAGGATGACAGGTTCCTGCTCCGCAATATCCCGCTCTGGCGGAAGGAACAACGGAAAAGAGTACAAAAAATGCCGCAAAAGCGAACAGTACTCCCAAAAATTTGTTACGCATAAGATTTCTCCTCAATGACGAACGTGATGATGTAAAAATTTTTTTAACGGTGATGTTCGTGTTTGAAATCACTAAAAAAAGTTAAAATCGGTTTAAAACCAACCTTAAACTTTCTTGCTTTATTTTTTCTACCAACACCACATCCGTTCCATTTGTATTGTTTCCGTTAATAAGTGAAAATACGTCAACTTTAACGGCTGAATAATACAAAAACTCTCTAACTTACTTACACCATCGGTTGCCTAGTTTTATCGACTAGCGTTATGGTGTACTTCAAAAAAAATGTTTTTGAGTTTTTCGATTAATTTTTTGATTAATTTAATGTCTGGAAAATAATGTTAAAATGCGTAGAAAAAACAAACAAGGATGACTTTAACGAACATCTTTCGACAGATTATACCGTCCGGTTGTCAATTTTGTAAAGTACCCAATCCATTTTTTTAGAAAATTTTTCCAAAATAGCCCAAATTATTTTGGAAATTTCTAATAATTCGGATTTTACCGAAGTTAACGGCGAGAACTTGCCCCGCGTTGTTGGACTTAACCCCCAAATTATTCGCATCCTGTAATTTTTTCTACCAACATTTTGTCCTTACGGAATAGAAACAACAACCGCTCCCTACTTACCTTGCACTATTCGACATCTCGTGTAAAATAGTCGGGTTGTTTTTTCTTCCTGACAATATTTACCAATATTTGACAAAAAATTTTATTTCGAAACATACGGGTTTTTAAGATGAGAATGACGATTTTTGTTTCCCTATCGTTTTTATTTTCAATTGGGTTTGTACTTTCAATTGGTTCTGTTTTGGCTCAAGAATCGTCTTTGCAGGCGCAACTCGAACAAGGACTGAGTTATCGTCCCGTTCAGAGTGATACCGCAATCGACATTCCGTCAGAACAAGATGCCAAGCTTTGTGAAATCAAAGTTTCCAATGATAAACGCGGACTGATTATTCTTAGTCCGCAAAAAAATACGCTTCGCATTTTTTCAGATACCAACGGTGATGTGCGGGTTGATCAATGGTCATATTTCCAAAACGGTGTTGAAGTTTACCGTGATATTGATTCAAACGGCAACGGCAAAGCAGACCAATACCGTTGGCTTAACAGTGCGGGAACCCGTTGGGGAATCGATGCCAATGAAGATAAAATCATTGATTACTGGAAAGAAATCTCCGCAGAAGAAGTTTCACGCGAAATTGTGTTGGCTCTGGCTGAAAATGATAACGCACGTTTTCTACGTGTTGCGTTGAATGAGGAAGAACTCAAAGAACTTGCGCTCGGAGAATCATTGAAGAACTCCGTTACCCAAAAAGTCGCCGCATTGAAAACCGGTTTTGCCGCCGCGGCTCAATCTATTGCACTGAAAACCGGTAATGCAAACGGTCATGCGGTCGAATGGCATCAACTCAATGCGGTTTTGCCGGGCGTGGTGCCGAGTAATGATCAGAGTAACCGCAAAGACCTTTTTGTTTATGAAAATGCAACGGCAACAGCAGGCGATGGCGAAAAAACAGTTCAGATCGCGATTGGAACATTGGTGAAAATTGCGGACAATAATTGGCGGACTCTTGATTTGCCGAAAGTTTATGACGAAAACCATTTTTCTTATACTTTCATTCTGCCTGCCGCCGTTCAAACAAATTCTGCGCCGGCGAGCAATGAAGTGGTTGCGTTAATGAACGAATATCAGGAAATTCAATCGCAAATCCCTAAACTTCCGGCGGATCAACGACCGGCAAAACATAAAGAAGTGATTGCTCGGATTATTCAGATTATCGCCAAAGTCCCCACAGAAGAAGAGCGTGAAAACTGGATTCGACAATTGGCTGATACCATTATGGACGCGACAAGCCGTAACGAATTTCCTAATGGCGGCGAACAAATGGAGGCTCTGTTCAAAACGGTCAACAAACCCGGTAACGAAGAACTGGCTGCTCATGTCCGTAGCCGACAAATTATGACTGATTATTATTTGTCAATGCAAACGGGCGGCGATGATATGCGTGCCTACTCGAAATGGCTTGAAAATCTCGAAACGATGGCAACTGAATTTGAAAAAACGGAAGCCGGTATTGAAGGAATGATGCAACTGGCGGTTTACCGTGAAATGTCTGCACGGTCTGCGGAAGAACCGCTCAAATGGTATGCCAAAGTTGCCCAACTTGCCGCTGGAAAACCACTCGGTGAAAAAGCCAAAGGTGCGATCCGACGATTAACTGCAACCGGAAAAGAAATTCCATTCCAGACAACCGATATTTCCGGAAAACCATTTGATATTGTTTCACTTAAAGGCAAAATGGTACTTCTTTGTTTCTGGGACACTCCGACTATTTCACATCTTGCTCTTATCAAACCGGTTGTCGATAAATTGGCGGACACGGGCTTACAACCAATCAGTGTGAACTTGGACGCTGATTTGCAAACGGCAAAATCATCTGTTGCCAAAGCCGCTCTTTCGTGGACACAACTTTATTCTTCGGGAGGACTTGAAAGTTCAATTGCCGTGTACTGGGGAATTTCAACTCCGCCGTGTATGATTTTGTACGGTAAAGATGGTAAAATCATTCAGTCCAATATTCAATCCGCAGATGAATTACAACAAGTGATCTCCGAAACCGCCAAATAAATCATTCATAATTATTCAGTATTCTTCAGTCGTCTGTCTTGGCGTACTTTTTTGCTGATGATTTCACATTTTTTTGGGGCGTTAATCATCGAAGGGAACGATAAAAAAATCCGTCCCGCTAGGGACGACATATTGTTAGTAGTAGAAAACAGATCGCGACTGAATAGTTACAAAAAATTATTAAAATTGTGTAATTTGTCGCCCTACAATTGATAAATGTCGCTCTGCAATTGGTCAATGTTGCCCTACAATTGGTTAATGTCGCCCTACAATTGGTTAAATGTCGTTCTACAATTGGTTAATGTCGTTCTACAATTGGTTAATGTCGTCCTACAATTGGTTAATGTTGTCCTACAATTGGTTAATGTTGTCCTACAATTGGTTAATGTCGTCCTACAATTGGTTAATGCAGCCCTACAATTGATAAGAAATACACGACAAAATGCGGAAATTGGTAATATCGCAGTGGAATTTTCAAAAGGTACTATTGATATCGTCATAAACTCCGTTCCAATAATCCTCTGGCGTATAAGGATTATGAGGTGGTGGAGTATCCATAATAGGACCAGTGGGCATAGGGTGAATTGTCAATCCCATTGG
>JAIROD010000572.1 GCA_031257725.1 Planctomycetaceae bacterium
AATTATCTGCGTCCCGTAGGGAGGCAATATTGGTGAAATTTATGTTTGGTGTTTTTCTACCAATATTTCGTCCCTAACGGGACAAGCGTTTTTAATCGACATCGTTTTCTACCAATATGCTGTCCCTAACGGGACAGAAAAAGGAACATTCACCGCGACTGAATAGATACAAAACAACTAATAACCGTGAACATTCATTGCCAAACGGTAAAGCCCTTTTCTGGCAGTAATATACAACGTTTGACGATCTTTGCCGCCGAAACAAAGATTGGCCGGAACTTCAGGAACCTTGATACGTTGAATCTCCTTGCCGTTCAGATCAAAAACATAAATCTGATCCGCCGTAACATAAACGTTTCCGCGATGATCAATGGTCATTCCGTCAACACCAATATTGGCGAACAAGGTTTTGTCCGATAAGGTTCCATCCGGTTGAATTGCGTAACGCCAAACCTTGCCGGCAACTTGATCCGTAATATAAAGCAATTTACCGTCCGGTGTTCCGATAATACCGTTTGGTTTCACCATATCGGTAACAACTTTCAGCGTCTTACTCTTGTCCGGAAAAATGTAGTAAACATGTTCGCCGTCCTGAATCACCTTGTATTCTTTACCGTAAACCGGATCCGTAAAATAAATTCCGCCTTTCGGATCAATCCAAAGATCATTCGGTTTGTTAAACCGTTTGCCGTCAAAAACAGAAGCCAACACTGTTCGCTTACCTGATTTATCGTACGAAACAACACAACCGGTTTCGCCTTCACAAACAACAAGATCACCGTTTTGATTAACGTACATTCCGTTGGCATGAGCGGATTGTTCCACAAAAATCGACAACTTCTGATCGGCAACCGACCAGAAATAAATTTTACTGTTGGGATCGTCAACGAAATAAATATCGCCGTTGGCGGTTACGGCGGGACCTTCGGTGAACCCGAAACCATCAACCACCTTTTCCACCTGAGCACCCGTTGCAATAATCGAATCATCCGCAAACAACATTAACGGCATGAGCGTAACGGCAACACAACAAAGAAAGAGCAAAAATCGTTTCATAGCATTACATAGGTTAAATGTTTAAGTTTTTTAAAACCGCCGCGATTAACGCATCGCGCAAAATCGGTTTCATCGCATAATCGTTACAACCGGCATCCAGACATTTCTGAAATTCTTCAGGCAACGCATGAGCGGTCAACGCAATAATCGGATTGGTGTAACCTGCTTCACGAAGTTGACGGGTTGCCGTGTAACCATCCATAACCGGCATCTCCATGTCCATTAAAATCATATCAAAAGGCAACGTATTATTCAAGTTATTCAAGTTATTCAAGTTATTCAAGTTCTCCGTAACTATTTTCACCGCAACCAGACCATTGTCGGCTTCAACAACTTCCGCACCTGCTTTTTGTATAATCAATGAAAACAAACGTCGGCTGTCCTTGCTGTCTTCCGCCAGAAGAATCCGACGCCCCATAAGAGGAAAAGACGATGTTTTTGTAATTAAATTTGAATCTGAACTTGATTCCGAATTTGAATTTGATTCCGAATTTGAACTTAAATCTGAATTTGAATCAGTATTTGAATCTGAATCTGAATTTAACCAATCCGGCATTTCAACAGCAAAATTATTGTTTTTGAAATTAGCCGGAGAAAATTCAAACGGAGTGAACGATTCAAAGGGAACGTCCTCGTTAAATTGTTGCGGTAATACAACGGTAAACGTACTTCCAAATCCTTCACGGCTTTTAACAATCATTTCACCGTCCAAAAGTCGAATCAACCGTTTTGAAATGACCAGCCCAAGTCCCGAACCGCCAAACCGCCGCGTTATTCCGGCATTCGCTTGTCGAAACGGAACAAATAATGTTGACAAAATCTCCTGCGACATTCCAATTCCCGTATCTTTTACAGAAAAGAATAAATTGCCTTCAGTAATCGCATTTTTTTGATGTTGTTGTTGTTGTTCCGTAATTTGTTTGGTATCGGCGGCAACCCAAGCAATAGAGATTGTTATTTCTCCTTGTTGTGTGAACTTGAGCGCATTCCCGATCAGATTCATTAGAATTTGTTTAAACCGTACCGGATCAGTATGAGCAAATTTTGGAAGCGGAGTTAAGGGAGTTATTGAAAACGCCAGATTTTTTGCCCGTGTCTGAATCGAATAAAACATCGCCAACTCTCGAAGTAACGGTTGAATCGGAACGGCCATTTTCTCCACTTTCAACATGTTGACTTCAAGTTTGGAAAAATCCAGAATATCATTGAGAATCGAAAGAAGAAATTCCGCATTACTTTGAATAATTTGTGCAGTATTTTTGCAGTGTTCCAATGTTTCAAGGCAAAATTCCAATGTCGGGAGATTTTTTGTTTCGTTAGTTTTGTCTGTTTCGTTAATTTTGCTCGTTTCATTTATTTTATCCGTTCCATCGGTTATATCTGTTTCATTTTGGATTGGCGCGAGATAATCGCGGAGCAACATCTCTGTAAAACCAAGAATTGCGGTCATCGGCGTTCGGATTTCATGAGACATGTTTGCCAGAAACCGTGTTTTTTTCAATGCGTCGGCTTCGGCGATTTCCTTCGATCTCCTGAGTTCCCGCCATTGTTTTGCCCAAAACCGCTTTTTTGAAACAATTTCGGTCAATTCATGAACACTCCGAACAAGAGAATCAATCGTTGACGAATCAAACAGATCAGGCAAAAAAGAATAAAAAACGATTTCCGCTTTAATTTTGTTATTAAATTTGACCGGAACAACCAGAATTGATCGGCATTTTGAATTTTCGAGAAACGTTTTCCATTGATTCCATTGAATGAGATGTTCCTGCCGATCAAGATCATGAACAGCAACCGGTTGATTTTCGGCGATAGCCTTAATCAATGGAAATTCACTGTTTAACGATTCAGGTGATTTTGATTGGAGAGGGATCCGGACAAAATCGATACAATTTTTTGCGGTTCCGGCGTGAAAAACAGGACGGATGGTATTACCGTTGATCGTTCCGTACCACACTTTAGCGAGAGGAAACAAACGTGTTACGGATTCCAGAAAAGTCTGAATGAGTTCCTGTTCATTTTGGTCATAAAACGATTTCCATATCTCAGCGGTCAGGGAGAGATAACAAAATTCTTTATCATTCCGAATTGGTATCGACTCAACAGTCATGAATCATTTTATGGCAAACGATGACGCTTTTATGATAAACAAATTACACATTTAATTTGAAAATGTTCATTTCATTGTTGAAATATCATAGTAGAGAATATCGGTGTTTTCAAGCCCCCCGTAAAGTAGGAGACGCAATGCATTGCGTCTCCACGTAAGAATGTAATTGTCTATCTTGTTTTGTAACTATTCAGCGTATTGTTGGTCTAGTTATTGTAGCAGCCGTTTTTAAACGTCTGCCATCGGGTCAACGCCGTAGGCGTTTTATGTGAATAACCGCCGGTTTCAACCGGCGGAAAAGCACCCCACTAAACTCAACACCTTTAGGGGTTGACCACAAAACGCGCGATCTATTGGACAACCCCTAAAGGGGTTGAGGTGGTTGTGTGTCCGTTACCGCCGGTTGAAACCGGCGGTTATTCACGTTGAACCCCTAAAGGGGTTGTTCGTTGGAATAAATCAATCGCAAAATGTAAAACCGCCAATCCAGTGAATAGATACCTATAATTATATATTTTGGCAAATTCGGCTGATATATTACAAAAAATAAAATAGACCGTTACTAAATTTCGAGTCAATCAATCACTTTTATTTTGTAGAATAGTGACTTTTCCGTCATTGTTTTGTTTTTTTCCGTTTGTTGAACGACCATTGCTGATAATAGTTTCAAGTGTTTTTTTCATTTCAGCAACTTTTTCAGGATATTTTTCCGCAACATTATTTCTTTCATTCACATCATGGGAAAGATCGAAAAGTTGAATTGGCGGGAGATTTTCCGAATCGGGAGAATTGGGACGCGGAAAACTCCAACCGCCGGAATCTGCACACAAACAAAGTTTCCAATTTCCCTGACGAATAGCAAATGATCCATTGATCGAATGATGGACAACTTCATTCCGTATCGGTTTTTCCACTTGCCCGAACCATGCGGGGAGTAAATTGAAACTGTCTTCAGCAGCATTATCAGGAATCGGAATATTAAGAATGGCGGCTAATGTTGCGTAAAAATCGACAAGACATCCTAACTCGTTTGAAACGGAATTTTCCTTAATTTGGGAAGACCAACGCACAATAAACGGAATTCTATGTCCGCCGTCAAATATATCCGCTTTCGCCCCGCGAAAAATATAATTGGGCGAATGTCCTTTTTGTGAAAGTTCATCGAATCCCGCCGCCGGAGAACAACCATTGTCAGACGTAAAAATAATAATTGTGTTTTCCGAAAGACCGGTTTTATCAACAGTTTGCACAATTTTTCCAACAACATCATCTACTTGCATAACAAAATCGCCGTAGGCGTTTAATCCGCTTTTTCCCTGCCATTCCTTTGTCGGCAAAATGGGGGTGTGGGGAGCGGGAAGCGGAAGGTAAAGAAAAAACGGCTTGCTTGTTCCGTTACGTTTTGTGCGGTCGGTGATAAAAGCAACTGCATGTTCCATAACTTTAGGTAACACATCAATCGCTTCATAAGATTCAGCGGCAACACCGGTACGAACCCATTTCTTTTCCGTTGCCGGTAATTCTGTTACTTTTGTACCTTCCAGAAAAACAAACGGCGGCATATCGGCGGATGCCGAAATACCCCAAAAATAGTTGAATCCCAACTCCAAAGGACTATTTTTGAACGGTTTGGAATAATCAATATTTTTTCCGGACGGTTCTTTTCCATCTGTTGTTTCCCAATTCAGTCCGAGATGCCACTTGCCAATAACAGCAGTTTCATAATCAGCTTTTTGAAAAAGAGTTCCCAATGTTTGTCGGTCTGTTGGAATCAATGCCGGAGAAAATCCGTTTAATACGCCTGATTTTTTTCTGGAACGCCAATTATACCGTCCCGTCAAAATACTGTAACGAGTCGGCGTACAAACCGACGACGAAGAGTGCATATCGGTGAAACGCCTTCCCTCATGTCCCAAACGGTCAAGATGCGGCGTTTTGATTTTGCAATCCGGTGAAAGCACGCCAATATCGCCGTATCCCAAATCATCGGCAAGAATTAATATAACATTAGGCTTACCGAGATTAACTTCTGCGGCAATAACGTTAATGTTTTCCTGATAGGCGATACCAATCCCAATGAGATTGATTAACACCAATATTTTAGCAACATTATATTTATCCCAAAGCGAAATGGTCATTGACTTGTTTCTCCTGTTTTCATTGTTTTTTGGTAACGTTCTACTTGAAAATCAAATTTGTTATTTGAGTTTTTAACATCGAATATCAATCCGGATGTTTCCGGACGTGAAAATTTTGTAATATATCAGTGGAATATTTTTTTAACTATTCAGTCGATTGGTTGCTTGTTATTGTTACTGCCGTTTTTAAACGTCTGCCATCGGGTCAACGCCGTAGGTGTTTCCTGTGAATAACCGCCGGTTTCAACCGGCGGTAACAGACCTACAAACCGCCAACCCCTTTAGGGGTTGCCCAAAAGCGACAGGGAAACTTGTAAACGATCTATTTTTAGTACAACCCCTAAAGGGGTTGAGTTTAGGGGGGTGATACTTTGCCGCCGGTTAAAACCGGCGGTTATTCACGTTGAACCCCTAAAGGGGTTGTTGCTTGTAATAAATCAACCGCAAAATGTAAAACCTCCAATCTAGTGAATAGATACAAAAAAATATTCCACTGATATATTACATTTTTTTTGATTCTGCGGAACATTTTGTTTCGATAATAAGTTTTTGTGAGCGTCAAGAATAACACCCTGATCAGTATTACAGGGGTGCGTTTGTCGTTTGGAGGTAACGATTAAGGTTATCGCGTGTTCCATTCAGAGCCGCCTTCAGAACCGTTTTCAGAGTCGCAACCGGAAGGTTGCGAAAAAACGCGTTGACTGTCTATTTCACGTTTTTGGGGACGTTAGTAATCGAAGGGAACGATAAAAAAATTCCGTCCCGCTAGGAACGGCATGTTGGTAGAAAACGGTATCGCAAAATTAT
>JAIROD010000672.1 GCA_031257725.1 Planctomycetaceae bacterium
GAATTTACCGAAAGTTAACGGCGTGGGCTTGCCCCGCGTTGTTCAACTTAACCCTAAAACACGGGGTAAACCCCGTCGTTAACTATTAATTTATTAATTTATTAATTTATTAATTAATAGATTGAAAATAAAAAATTGAATTATTAGAGATGCCTAAGGTTGTTTTGTTTAGGAAAATCAGGTTGTTGGAATTGCATTGTGGGGTTAGCGAAAATGTCTAATGTTGCTTTTACTCACCATTGGGAGTCCAGAGTTTTGTATGGGTTTCACTTTGGGAAGCGGTCTCTGGAGTCCAGAGTTTGTTCAATTTTCCGGCGGTGGGGTTGTTTCGTTGAAAAGCTTCCGACAATGAACCGTCGGGATTGATCACGCCGAATTGCACCAAAATGGCTTGCAATGCCTTCAACACCTCTTCGCTATTGCTATATTTTGTGAGAATTTCACGAAGTATTTCATTGGCTTTGACGAATTGTTGAAGAATAAACCGGATTGCCAATTCGTTGAGAAGGAACGAAGCGTCAGGCAGACCTGTTTGGGCGATTTCCTGTTTTGCTTTTTCGATCCATTCCAAAGCGGTTTCAAAATGGTTGTTTTCCCGTTCAAGCTCAACCAGCAACTCCAAAACGATAACACGAAAATTTATCGGGATTGTTTCAACCGGACGATTGAGTATTTCCAACGCGAATTTTTTGACGATGCGTTGTTTTCTCAATGCCGCAGCAATCTGAAAACCTTCTATCAAAAAAGATGCCGGAAGTTTTTCCGCCTCAAAACGATGCCAACGCCAAACCGGATAATGATTCAACAGAACCAAGTGTTCCTCCTTCGCCGTTTCTGTCGTCGTTACCGGAATAGTAATTGTGTTATACGTTGGCAATCCTAGTTTTTCACGTAATCGATTGGCGATTCGGTCGGCAATTTCTTCATCAATACAAGATTCGATTATTTGAATGGCACTTAAAAGACGAATTTTGTAGGCGGGATCTTTTGCGGCTTCTGTTGGAGTTTTCCCATTGAGCAGTCCCAGCGGCAATTTACACCAACGATTTATAAAAACTTGCTCAAAATAATCTGTTTCTATTTTTTTCATTATTTCCCACTGTTCAAAAGTTTGGACAGGGCAAACGAATTTTACTTCCATCATATTCAGTGTTGCGGAAACGTTTTGAACCTGACGTTTGACAATGAGTTTTGTAATGTCATTCTCGAAAGTTTCTTTAATAATTTGTTCCACTCGCAACTGATCACTGGTCAAAAAATCCGTAAAAACGATTCGAGCTTCACTATCTGTTTGTTTACCAAACACGATTATTGTTGCCAACCGTGAGGAGATATTTTCAAGAGTGAGAGGAGTGTCCGGTGTTGCAATGGGTTGGTCAATGAGCAGGAAAGAAGCTTTAACCGGCGGAGTGTCGGGATCGGTTGTCTGTTTGAGTTGAAAAGAAAGAAACAACGGGTTTGAAAGAAGTTTTTCGCAAACGGTTTCGGCGTTATTGATTTCGTATTCGAAGTACAGGGATTGTATTTGATCTCCGAAAGTGTCATCAGTCATTAAAAGACGAGTTGCTTCGGCATCGACGGCATCTTCGAGAGGAGTGTTGGGCAGAGCGGCGAATTTTTTAAGAGCGTCAAAACCTCCGGTGTAGTCGAATAACCAAATTCGGACAGCAGCAATATTCCGCCAAATTACCGACCAAGTGTGAGCATATTGAGTCAACGATTCCAGTTTTTCCAACCCTTTTTTCCAGTGCATCAGTTTAATCAGTTTAACAGCATCGTTAAATTCCTCCTTTTTGGGAAAATGATTGGGACAAACATCGATGAACAAGGTATCACGGAGCAGGATTGGGATTTCAGTTTTTGAGGATGCGAGGAGGAGTAAATCGGTGGCGGTATCCTGAACGGCGGGAAAGTGCCGGAGTTGCGTACAGATAGCGAAAACAGGAAAAACGAAGCCTTTTTTCAACAAACAGAAAGCGATTTGTATCATCACATTGACTAACGAACCATGAGCGGCTCCTTTTTCGGAACGTTCAAACCCGTCAATCATCATATTAACGGCATATTTCAAATTAGCACCGGTAACAGCGAGAGCTAAAGCATATTCTGCGGTGGCGACGGGGTTTTCCGGTTCGTTTTCGTAAAAGTTTTTTGCCAATGGGAGAACATTTTCCCATTTTTTTTCTTTCCGGTGAATAGCAATTTTTGCTTCGGTGAGACACGCGCAATTGGGGTGATCTTTTTCGAGGGCATCGATAAAAGTGAGACACGCGCTATTCTGGTCTGTTTTGAGCATTTGGTCAATTTGTTCAACTTCCTTAATCATTTCGGGACAACAGAACTTAATTTTGTTCCCGCGACCGCCGGGACAAAGCGAATAAGGATCGAAAGTCATAATATGGTGGGTTGGTGAGAGTAAAAGGGTTGTTCGATAGACGGTCTTTTGAAGTAAAGTAAACGTATCCCGAACTCAAAGAGCGAAGCATTGTACCACAGTCAAACCAAAATAACGAGAGGGGGAGGAAAGTAGCGGATGGTGAATGCTAATAATTACAAATCGCCAACAACCAAAATCATGCCGCTGACGGTAACTGTCTATTTAATTTTGGTAATATTTCAGTGCAGTTTTTTTACATCCCAACGGGATGTTTCTAAACTAGCCGTTGGTATTGCGTTGTAACGATAGGAAATCAATGTTTTCTTCTG
>JAIROD010000707.1 GCA_031257725.1 Planctomycetaceae bacterium
AAAGCATACGGTTAATAAAGTGTCATCCCTGCGGGATTAGACAATAGAATCATTCAAACCCAATGCAATTGGTACAGGAATGATGAGAAAACGGATTGATGATAAAATAGACAGTTACAAATAAAAGTGGTAGTTAATAGTGCCGCAAGCAGAATTTTTATAACAAAGGTAATAATTCGCTTGCGACACTTCCCACGATCAATTCTCCACTATTATTTACGGCGTACTTGATTCGCCGCCGTTTGCGGACCCTAATGCGCCCCAAACTCCCCAATGGGAAACTCCTCCGCTTTCCTGATGTTTGAGAATTAGTGTTGCATCGGATTGACCGGTTGTTATCGCATTTATTGTTTCTGAAATAAAGTGAACGGAACCGTCGCCGTAACAAGTATTAACACCGCCTATGTGATTACTTGATGGGGTATTGAGAATCAAGTCATTTCCCCAATGGTGTCCTAGACAAGACGCCATATTGGGCGGCATGACCGTAGAAAGACCGTTAACACTGGTATCACCGTTAGTCCATTGTAATCCCGGACTGTTTCCTCCAGCAATTGCCGCTGGATCTCTTGAACCCGCGATACAGTCGGCACGTGTTGCCGTGGTTGATGCCCGCGGCCAAACAGAACCCCAGCCATCGCCGAGTGCAACGGAACCTTTTTTTGGATTGTCGTAACTATATTGCTGACGTTGATCTTCAAGTCCGACACGTTCGGAAAGAGCAATCGTGTTGGAAAGACCGTCAGTAATCGCCTCAAACCCTTTGAAAGAATACTTTATTCCAAAAAATCCGCGAGGACAGTGGAATACGAAATCATTCCCTCCATTACAGGTTTCGGCTGTCTCACCGTTAAGAATCACATCACCGTACATGATATGATAATCGTTACGACCTACAGACTCACAGGCTGCGATAGGAAATTCACCGCTATTGGACGGGCAAAGAAATGCCGGAAAGTTAACATTGTAAATTCCTACCGGATGATTGACGACAACACAGGCATCAGGAGTATTTAACATTAAATCATATACTTGTTGTGCTTCAATAAATGGGCACAACTTGAGCATCGCACTAAATCTGTAAGATTCTCCAAGGTTTGTACGGTTCGGCAGGTAAGACATTCCGGCAGGTATGCCGTTGTAAATGTCGTGATAATTGTGAACCGCTATACCCAATTGTTTCAACTTGTTCGTACACTGCATCCGTCTTGCCGCTTCGCGTGCGGCTTGAACGGCAGGCAACAGAAGTGCGATTAACACCCCGATAATCGCAATCACCACCAGAAGTTCGACCAATGTAAAGCCGAACCGTAAAGAATGGGAAAGAGTTGAGACATTTGCGGAAAAAACATTGGAAAACCAACTTTTTCCACTCTCAATTCTTAACTCTTTGCTCCAAAGCGCCCCCCCCCCCTGCTTTGCGCATCTTGTCCATTTTAACATTTGGCATTCCGCCAAATTTTTCAGTAAGATTTTTACTGAAATCCAGAAAAATTCTACAATGTTTTTCATGGTCATGTTCCTTTTCTACAAGGTTTCATTGAAATAATCACCATTCGCCTACCGCAATACAATACGGTAAAAAAACGGAAAGTGAATTTAATAGTTTCACAGTTTACATCGAACGGAGTAAATTGTCAACAGGATTTTTCTTGTTGAAAGAAATTTTTTTGATCTTTCGGAATTTTCGGCGAATCATTGCCAATAGGAATCTCTCATCATTCAGGATTTACCGAACGTTAACGGCGTGGGCTTGCCCCGCGTTGTTCGACTTAACCCCAAAACACGGGGTAAACCCCGTCGTTAACGAACAAACACAATAGGTTGAAAATAAAAAATTGAATTATGAGAGATGCCCTAGAGATTCCCTTTTTAATTTTTTAAAATCCTTCGGTAAATTCGGAGTCCAATACCATATCGACACGCCCCTCAAAATGTCCGCGTTTTTTTTCCACCATGTCAAGAAAAATTTTATCTTGCAAGATTTCACGAATGACAATATTCAATTTGTCTTTGGTGGAGGAACCGTCCCGAATAGAATACCTCTCCATATCAACCGGCGATCGAGAACCTTTATTCAAGGTAACAAGACGTTTCTGGATTAATGCGGAAAGTTTGAACCGACCGCCAACTTTGGCAATCAATTGTTCGTCTTTGAGTTCTTCAATCATTTTTGTAAACAAATAAAAAAAGGTGAAACGGATAAACAATGAGAAAAACAAATTTCATTTGCAGTTCTCACGACTTCGATTTAATAATATCAATAAACTGCTTCACGGCAATCTCCAAATCATCGTTGATAATTCGATACTCAAATTCATGAGCATGTTGGAGTTCTTCCAAAGCAGTTGCCAAACGCTGTTGCATTGCGTCTTCAGTTTCTGTACCACGACCAAGTAAACGTTCTTTTAAAACATCGGCATCTTTCGGTTCAATAAATAATAAAACAGCATCAGGAAATTGGTCTTTAACAGCACGGGCTCCTTGAACGTCAATTTCTAAAACAACCCACTTGCCGGCAGCAAGCTCTTGTTCAACAGTGTAACGGAGTGTTCCATACCATGTCCCTTTTCCAAACACTTCAAAACATTCAAGAAATTCACCGGTGTTACGTTTTTTCTCAAATTCTTCTTCGCTCAGAAATTGATAATGAACGCCGTTAATTTCACCGGGCCGCGGTTTACGGGTTGTCGCCGACACGCTCATCGTCAACGGTAATCCGCTTTCCGTAAATACCCGCTTCAAAAGCGTCCCCTTGCCAACTCCCGACGGTCCGGAAACAACTAATAATTTCGGCTTCATCTTTAATTCAATTTTATTTGCCCGACAAAGGCAACTCTTTATTAACCGTACGTTTTAGCAATACCATTGACCTCGTCCCTGCGGACTAAGAATTGAAAATTGCTGATTATTTCCTATTTTTGGGGATCATTTGATTACGATGAGTATTGGTATTTCTGTCCCGCTAGGGACAACATATTGGTAGTAGTAGCACACGAGGTCGATTAAAAATTTTCGTCCCTAACGGGACGAAAATTGGCATTATTCTCCAATCACTGATGCCCCCAAAATTCTGAAATAATCAGGAAAATTGACATTGTCTTAAAAACGAAAATCCCACTGAAATATTACTAAAAATTTTAGTCTGTTTTATTGTTTCGTATTATCAAAAAATAATCGTAATATATCAGTGAAAGTAATATATCAGTGGAATTTTTTTATCGCCCTGAAAGGGCAATCCGCATTAGCGCAGGGCAACGCCCTACGTTCTGATTCATCGAAAACGAAAGCCCTGAAAGGGCGATAGCCTCATTTTCTCAATTCGTTTTGTTATACAAATTGACCTACAAAATGATGATTTTTGATGTTTCCCTCTCGTTAGGCTTGCGCCCTTTC
>JAIROD010000744.1 GCA_031257725.1 Planctomycetaceae bacterium
ATTTTCCAGTGTCAAACGAAATGTACCCTGTAGTTGAATAACAAAGAAATGACATAACTTCAAATATAGTAATAAGTTACAGAGGAAATTCTTGTCCGGTTAAAAGGGAACATCCGTTACAAGAAAAGTTTGCGGGACGTGAAGTTCATTTGATTCCGATTCATACTCCGAGTTTTGTCGGCAGTATGATTAGCGGTTATGATATTGCGGTTCGTGATTGTGTGAGTTATACTTTTCTCACTTTAAAATTCGGTTTTTGTTTTTTGAAATGATCACGGAATATGCTTATTTTTAAGGATGAAACGTATCCTGAGTATGTTTCAAAAACCGAAAATTAAAGTATAATGAGTATATTTCGCTAAAAAAGATAAGCCTACGAACAAAATCAATCTTATTACCGGCTGGGTCAATTCGGGCGATGTGAGCGAGTTGAAACATTTGCTTGATGTAATGTCGATTGAAGCGAATGTTCTTTTTGAGATAGAACATTTCGACGCGCCGTTGATGCCGTCGGGCAACACGGTTGCTCACGGCGACACGACGATTGACGATTTACGTGATTCCGCCAACGCGGTTGGAACGATTGCGTTGAATCGTTACGAGGGCGGTAAGGCGGCGGAATATTTGCAAAAGGAGTTTGGCGTTCCGGCGGTGATTGGCGTTACGCCTATCGGAATACGCAACACGGATATTTTGCTGAAACATTTAAGCGGGATGACCGGCAAACCGATTCCTGAATTTCTTGTTCGCGAGCGTGGAATTGCTCTTGATGCGTTGACGGATTTGGTTCACATGTTTTTGGCGGACAAGCGTGTGGCGATTTATGCGAATCCTGATTTAACGATAGGTCTTGCGGAATTTTGCATGGACTTGGAGATGTTGCCGGTGTTGCTGCTCTTGGGCGACGACAACTCCAATTACGTCAATGATCCAAGAATTAAAGCGTTAAAGGAACACGCCCATTTCGAGATGGAAATTGTAACCAACGCCGATTTATGGGAATTGGAAGACCGGATTAAGAATAAGGGACTGAAATTGGATTTAATTTTGGGACATTCCAAAGGACGATTTATTTCGATAGATTATGGAATTCCGATGGTTCGAGTTGGATTTCCGGTTTATGATCGTGCGGGTATTTACCGCAACCCAGTGGTAGGTTATCATGGGACAACCTACCTCGCCGAAACAATCGCCAATACGCTCTTCGCCGATATGGAATACAAAAAAAATAAAGAATGGGTACTGAACGTTTGGTAATTGCAATTTGCAAGAAACGCTACCCGATGGCAAAATTCGTTGCAGAAGTGTTGATGCGGACTACGCGGACTAGTTTATTGACGATACAAAATAATTAAACAAATTCAAAAAGGAGAAAAAACAATGTCTTTACGACCGATCAGTTATCAGGCGAGAATTTGTACCGATGAAAATCGTATCAATGAATTTCTTTCGGGCAGCCGTGTTGGAGTTATTGGTATCAACGCCGACGACTATCCTTATGCGGTACCGGTGAATTATATTTGGTCGGATGGTTGCATTTATTTTCATGGCGTGGGTTCGGGCAAAAAAACAGAATTGCTGAGTGAAGGCGTGAAGGTTTGTTTCACGGTGTTTCATGAATTTGGAACAGTCCGCAACGATATTCCATGTCATGCGGATACCTCTTATTTTAGTGTGATGCTTTTTGGTAATATTGTAAGAATAACCGATCATAAAAAAGCCGCTGATATTTTGAATAAGATTATTGAAAAGTTCATGCCGGATTTTTTCAACACTCCCGCTAATAATCCGGTCAACTCCTTTTTAGTTGAAAAATATCGTTCTTCCCAAAACGGCAATGGTGTTGCGGTTTATTGTATCGATCCTGAATTTGTAACCGCCAAAGAAAATCAGGCAAAACCGGAAAACTTGATTTCGCCCAAAACAAAAAATAAAAGTGTGTAAAAAGATTTTTTTACCATTTCAAAAAGGAGAATATGATGAAAATTGCCGTCTTACTCAATCAAAACGGTCAAGTGTCCTGTTTTTCGGACGGGGGAACAATTTACGTTTTTGAGAAGCGTGAAGAGGATTGGATTTCGGAGCGGCAATTTGATTTTTCGAGTCGGAATTATGAATCAATGTCGGAGTTACGTGATTATGTGGGTTCGGTCGTCCGAAGGCTTGGAGATTGCAAGGTGTTTGCGGCGCGGCTTTCAAACGGTTATTATCGGATTCTTTGGGAAAGTTACGGAATTGGTCTTTGGGCGGCGGAAGGAATTCCGCAACATTTGATGACTCAAATCGAATCTTTTTACAAAAATAGCCCACAACATGATGTACAACAGGGAGCGTCCAATGAAGTAACAATTGATGAACGTCAAAAGTTAATTATTCCGATTCCGCACAAAACCGGATTTTATCGTGTTGATTTACGTGACGTGATGACGCACAAAACAAGGTTAAATTCCAAAGAACTACTTTTACCGTTTTTCAAGAAAACGCCGTTCCGTCAATTAGAGATTATATGTGAACATGTTCCGTGTTGGTTTCGGTCGGAGCTTTCCGCGTTAGGACTCCGGGCAAACATCGAATCCTCCGACAAACAACAAATAAAAATCATCATCGTCCCCGTCCCCAAACAACAAACACTCCCCTTACAGAGAATGCTACAAAATAGGAATATTAGTATTGTGTAACGCATTTCTATTTTTATATTCACGATAGGTAAATAGACATTCTTTATGCAATTTACAAACATTTTCATAACATTTCATCAATCGTGCCAATGTGCCGTCATACGAAGTATCGTTATCAATTCCATTTACCTCATCTTGAATAGATTGTTTCGCACGGTGAAATTTGTCTTTAATGTTAAGAAACTGCATATCGGTAGAACGTAACGTATCAATAGTATCAAGCATCGTGTCAAAACCTTTTTCCGCACTCCGTAACAGAGAACGGTGTATTTCAATATGTAATTTCTGTAATTTTTGTTTTGCGTCTCCTAGTCCATTACCCTTAATTGCATACCAAGCAACATAATCAAGCGTTTCTACTAATAAAAGCAAACTATTAACATCAAACTCGTTTCGCTTAATTTCTCGCCGAGAAATATCATTTTTAATGCGATTCCAATAAAACTCACAGATTTCCCGTAGTGTAGTTGTTTTGTCATCTATATCATTTTTTATTGTTTTAGACAAAGGTTTATTTACTTGGGGACTCTCAGTATTTAGTGGACATTGACGTATGGCGGCTTTTACTTTGTTGCATATTTTTTTATATGCGTTTTCGTATGCTTTTCCTTTGGTTATTATATCCTTTGCTGTACATTCAGAATACCTTGCATTTGTGATGCACTCTTCAATTTCGTCACTTGTCTTGTCGCAAATTGTTAAAAAATTAATCATTTCGCTTGTTATAGTATCCATTTGTTCCTTTTTTAGATGTTCTTTATACGCATTGGCAAAACGATCAAAGCACTCTCCTTCTGCGAACATTAACGATTTAAGCATATCTAATTCAAGACGATCAATGTGATTGTTTGCTCGTTCTATATTTTTTACAATTTCTCTATCGTTTGGAGATTTCCCACCAATTTGATAAAGAACATAGCAACGTGCAATATGATCAAATGCATGTCGAACCTGTTCAAACAAACCGGCAACAAATACATTATACTTTAAAAGGTACAGAGACAGCCCTTCTCGTACCTTTTCGTATTTCAATAATAATTCTTTTACTCTTGGATCCACGGTAGGCACGATAAATTGGTCAGTAAGAGAAAATTACTAAGATTATTGTTTTTCTTCTACGTTGAGTTGCCCTATTCTATCTGTCATTAGATAATAATTTCCAGAAACAGGAGAATGAGAAGTTCCAACAACCTTTGGCTCTTCTCTGTGTATTTCTTTAGCACACTGCACAATTTCACGCAAACTCATATCCTTAACGGTTTCTCGCGAAAGTCCGAATTCGGCAAACTGCTCATCTAAAAATTGGGTATCCATCGTAGGCTGACAGTAAAAAATGAATAAACAAAAGACCACCAAACATCTACTTCAATGAGAGGGATCGTTTTTTTTAATGATAAGAAATACGTTTCTTTACATGCCCTACTCGGTAAGATAAAGGCAAATCTTGAGTAAAACATGCGAAATATATCCCAAATAGGAAAAATAGTCAAGAGGTACTTTTAACATCGCCAAGGGGTTGACACACCAGTTATAAATAGATTTAGAAAAATTCGATCCAAATCTTTTATCTGTTAAACTTTACGACATTGATAATTTTTTCTATCTTGTATTTATTTTATAACCAATTCGGCTAAATTTCAATCACTTTCGATTCCTTCGCCGGTTATCGTTAAAAAGACTGACAAAAAAATCAACTCCAATTTCGGAAAAATAAAACGAACAATTATACCTTATCAAAAGCCTATCCGCGTCCGAATTTCTCGACCACCTTATTCAGTAACTGTCTATTTTAAACACGAACGACACGAAACACACGAAAATTATACGAAAAGGACAACAGAAATCTTTTTTGTATTTTTCTTGTTATTTCGTGTATTTTGTGTATTTCGTGTTAAAAAAGTTAAAACAAAATAAACAATTACCTTATTCACCCATTTTTCCGTCCAAGAAAACCAGTCCTCCTCATACTTCAACTATTCGTAAATTTTTCTGAGGCATCTTGAAGTTACGTTATTTTCTAATGCGGCGATTTGGTCAGGTGTTCCTGTTGCGGTAATAAAACCGCCGCCGCTGCCGCCTTCGGGACCAAGATCAATAATCCAATCGGCAGAACGTATTACCATCAAATTGTGTTCAATAACAATAACCGTGTTACCGCGTTCGACCAGTCCCGATAAGACATCCAGCAAACGTTTAACGTCGCTCGAATGTAATCCGGTTGTCGGTTCGTCAAGAACATACAACGTTTTTCCTGTTTCAATTTTGGCAAGTTCCGTTGCCAGTTTAACCCGTTGCGCCTCGCCGCCGGAAAGCATCGACGACGATTGACCAAGCGGCAAATAACCAAGACCAACACGTTGTAAACTCCGTAAAAAACGATCAATTTGCGGAATATTTTCAAAAAACGTAACCGCTTCATCAATCGGCATCTCAAGAACATCGGCAATTGATTTCCCTTTGTATTTAACAGCAAGAGTTTGACGGTTAAAGCGTTGACCGTTACAAACCGGACAGACGGAATATAAATCGTTCAAAAAGTGCATTTCGATTTTTTGTATTCCTTGCCCCTGACACGCCTCACAACGTCCGCCCGAAGTATTGAAACTAAAACGGTTCTTCTTATAACCGCGCCGTTTGGCATCTTTTGTTGTTGCGAAAATCTTGCGGATTTCGTCGAAAATACCGGTGTACGTTGCCGGATTACTCCGGTGGGAACGTCCCAACGGCGATTGATCAACTTCCGCCAACTTATCAATAAACTCAACCCCTTTCAACTGTTTGAAATGACCGGTTGGTTTTACGTTCGATAAATAATCGCGAACAGCCGGAACCAGCGTTTCGTTAAGTAACGAACTCTTACCGCTGCCGCTAACTCCTGTAACACAAATCAATACGCCAAGAGGAAAAGAAACCGTAATATTTTTCAAATTGTTTGTGGTAACGCCTTCCAATTCAATTTTGTGCGAAAACGACGTTTTACGGTTACGGATCGGAATGTGAAACGTTGAGCATGGAATATTCAGAGAATTTGTTTCGAATGAATTTATTTCGGATTTTTTGTTTTCTGAAAATTCTCCTGAAAATTCTTTTTTCCATATTTTTTGTTCCTTTTTCCATATCGCAACGATATTTCCTCCGAAACGTCCCGCACCGGCACCGATTTCAATAATTCGGTCCGCTTCGCGCATGATTGCTTCGTCATGCTCGACAACAAGAACGGTATTGCCTTGTTTTTGCAACAATTTCATTGCATCAATCAGACGGTTGTTATCGCGAGGGTGGAGACCGATAGACGGTTCATCTAAAACGTAACACACTCCGGTCAATCCGCCGCCAAGACCGGTTGCCAGCCGAACACGTTGCAATTCACCGCCGCTCAGTGTATCCGCCGGTCGATCAAGAGTCAGATAGTTAAGTCCGATTTGGTTCAAAAATTCAAGTCGGGGAATCATTTGTTCCAAAATTGTTTTTGCAACATCCTGCTTTTCGGACAATAATTCTGACGTTCCGAAAAATTCAAGTGATTCCGCAATAGTTAGCGCACACAATTCATGAATCCGTTTGTTTCCGATAGTAACATTTCGCGATTCGGCTCGTAACCGGCTTCCCTGACATTCCGTACAAATATTTTCGCCGTCATACCCTGTTCCTTCGCATTTCGGACAAGCACCGTAGGGACTATTGAAACTGAATGTTCGCGGTTCCAGTTCGGTATAATGGATACGACATTTCGGACAAGCGTAGAGTGTACTGAACGGAATATCTTGCCAAATATTGTTGGTTTTTGCCGAACCGTCTGCGTTGACAATTCGTTCTTTTTCGTACACAACAATGACCGATCCTTCACCGTGTTTCAGAGCGAGTTGCAATGATTCGGCAAGACGATTTTGAACGCCGTCCTTTAAAATAATTCGGTCAATTATTATTTCGATATGATGATCTTGATTCGGATCAAGTTTTGGAGGTTGTTCAATATCGCACAATTGCCCATCGACCCGAACCCGAACAAATCCCGCTTTGGCGATTTTCCGAAACGTTTCCGTGTGTTCACCTTGTTGTCCATGAATTATTGGTGCAAGAAGCATAAGACGTATTCCGTCGGGCAACGCAGTAATTTCGTTGAGAATTTGTTGTAACGATTGCTGACGGATGGGGTTGCCGCACTGAAAACAATGAGGAATACCGCAACGTGCGTAGAGAAGACGCAAATAATCGTACACTTCTGTGAGTGTGGCAACCGTACTGCGCGGATTACGAAATCTTCCGCGTTGATCGACGGCAACAGTTGGCTGTAGTCCGCGAATCAGATCGACATCGGGACGTTCCATTCGGCGTAGAAAAGTCCGGGCGTGAATGGAAAGCGACTCAATATATTGACGTTGTCCTTCGGTAAAAATCGTATCAAAAGCAAGCGAACTTTTCCCGCTGCCGCTTGGTCCCGTAATAACGACAAGTTCGCCATGCGGAATATCAAGCGAAATATTTTTAAGATTATGGACTCTTGCCCCTTCAATGTGAATAAATTTGTTCAATAAATATTGGCTCAATAAACTATCAACGATATTGATACGTAATGAAACATAATTATTATAAATGCAGATGGTATAGACCGTTACCGATTTTCTTATTCCGCTATGATTTTACCGCACAAATAAAATACTCCGGCAATAACTCCATTTATTTTCAAATCGCTTTTTATAAACACCGGATCCACAACCGTGTCTATTATTCCTCCGAATGTATCTACTTTGATCCAATAAAAGTCTTCGTTGGTGAGTTCGTTGGTATATTTTTTATAGTCCAGAATTATTCCTATAAACATCGCTTCAGGAGTCATTTCAAATGTTTCGTCTGAAGGATGATTATCCGGTCTAAAAGTTCCTGATGGAGAAAAAAATTGCGTACCAAAATGTGGAGTTCGCTCCTGTTTTGAATGGTAATCGTCAGAACTCGCGTAAATGTCAATATCATGCGTGAATGCTGTTAATTTTACTTTTTTTATGCACGGTAATTCCAATTTTTTTATTTCGGCAACATTAACACATTCAAATACAAACGGATAATCTCCATTTTCCGGTTCATGATCACGCGGGTTAGCCCATGCGTAAAATGTTCCTGCCAAAACATTATCCCCTTTTCTTTCGACCTTATGAATAATTCCTGCTGAAAATTCACTTGAGCCGTCATAAAACGGATTGCCGCCGAATATTGTACTTGTGTTATCTAATTGTATCCACAATTCCGCGCCGGTTTGGGAATGCCATTGAGAGTAATACCCATGTTCACAAGATATTTTATTCCCTAAATTTGAAGCCCGTTTCACTAATTCAAAGAATTCCTTCTCTGTTTTCACCGGCATACCGATACTGGAAAAATGACTTGGCATTTTTGTTCTCCTAAATTTTTTAGTAAATTTATAAACAATTGTTAATAGACTTTATCTATTGACAATTCGTTGGCATTTTGTTAATTGATTTCAATATGATGCTTCATAAAATAAGACCTCATTTAAACGTTTTTTGAATTGGTCAAAACTTGGGAGGTTAATATTGTTATGATTAATTTCACCGGACAAGATTTTTTCGTTGAGTAATTCGCGTGTTGGCGGTGCGCCGAGTTTTTCTTCAAGTTCATCCTTCAAAGCGTGATTCGGTTTGTCGCCGTGTTTTTTGTTTTCAAGATCATTACAATTCCTATTCATATTTCCGTTTCGATAAATTGCACACAAAATCCATGCTTCCGAAACCGGTTTCGGAAGCATCGGTACTCCGTAATGAAAATCTTCAGCAATAAAACCGTTGA
>JAIROD010000758.1 GCA_031257725.1 Planctomycetaceae bacterium
CGAATCTGATTCACCGTTGCCTATCGGCAACGCAACCTTTCGGCGAAAGGTTGCCTACCTTTTGATACACTACCTTTGGAGAGATTTCAAATAAAACAACCAATTTCTACCCGTTGACAGTATATTCAAATCCAAATTCGGAATTTTAAAATCCGTTTGGATATATTACATCAATATTTTTTGTAAACCTAAAAAGAAATAAATCGGTATTGAAATGAAAGTTAACGTAACAACGATGGCGTAGATTTTTGCGATGAGTTGCAGACGCGGCATCCATTTTGAGTTATTCAAGCCGATTGATTGAAACGCGCTCCAGAATCCATGAGAAATATGAAAATACAAAGCACACACCCAAACAATGTACAAAATACAATAATGTCCTTTACTGAATAAATCGACTAACAAATCGTAGGCGTTTGCGCCGTCGTTGCCTAAAATATGTTGCAATTGCATTTTCGCCCAGAAATGACAAAAATGTAAACCAAGAAAACCCAACACGATCACGCCCAAAACAAACATGTTTTTCGATGCCCACGACGAAGCGGTTGCTTTATTGGTCACGAAATAGTTCACCGGACGAGCGGTTCGATTCTTTAGTGTAATAACAATGGAACAAATAATATGAATGACAAAACCCGCCGCCAACACCGGAACCATTATTTGTACGAATATATTGGTGTCCATAAATTCGCATGCCGTTTCATAGAGTTGACGTGAATACAACGCCGTTAAATTAAGCAACACATGTACCACAAGGAAAATCACCAAAAATAAACCGCTGAGGCTCATTATTAATTTTTTACCAATTGATGAACAAATAAAGTCTATCATAATATTGAATTTTTAATTGAGTTTTTTTTGTAACTGTCTATTTTAATTTTTTGAAATTTTTTTGGGGGAAATTTTACAAGGTAGTCCATGTTTTGCCGAAACGCCGTGCAGGTTGGTCTGCAATTTGAATTATATGCGGTTGGCTTTTTAATTGCCGTATTACTTTATGGAATAAATAATAATTTTTTAAGTAATGATTCATTGGAATTTGTAAAGTTGAAATTCAAAACAAATTTATCGATAAACTCTTATCGAAAAAATCGACAAAAAATAAATTTTTAAGGCAATTTTTCAGCGGAATTGGCAAAATCAAAATTCGGAATAAATTTATCGATAAAATCTTATCGACAAAGTTGACTAAAATAATTAACGCTGACAGCAATAATTTTTTCAGTGGAACCGACAAATAATCTCTAATTCTAATAAAAAACGAATTATTTGTAATATTTCAGCGGAATTTCTCATTTACCATTTAGAAATTTTTTGGCGTGAAATCTTTTGGGACATCGAATTTCATGGTGTCGCCGGATTGTACGAGGACGTAGAGACCGGCTTGTATTGCGGATTCTTTAACTTCTTTCGGAAAAATGGCACCGGCGATGGCTCCGATAATTTTTTTGGGCGGTTCCTTCTGTTCACGGCGGTTTTGTTTGAGTTTTTCAATACGTTGAAGGTGTTTATCAACATCGTCCAATACTGGTTTCGTTTTTACTTCCACAACGGCGATTGTTGTACCATTTTCAAGTAATGCATCAATTTCGGCAATGACTTGATTCTCTTTGTTTCTAACTTTAAAGTTACCGCTAAATTCCTTGTTAAACTTGTAACCAAGTTCGTTAAAACGGGCAACCACTCCGGGAAACACCATCTGCTCGGCAATTTCACCAAAGCGATTACCCATATCGCCAAATCGTTTCGAAAGATACTTCATCGCGTTTTTCATTTCTTTATGTGCTTTTTCTGTCTCTTTCCTCGCTTTTTCAGCCTCTTTATGTTGTTCGGAAAGTTCTCTGAGGGCTTTTTCCGTCTCTTTATGTTGTTCGGCGAGTCTTTGTATGGATTGATCGCTATTTTTTACGAAGTTTTGGATAACTTTATAAGTTTCTTGTTGGGCTTCGCGGATTGCTTGCATAACCGATTCGTAAGTTATTGAAATGGGTGTGGTGGACATTTTTAGGGGTGTTGTTAATGGTTATGGTTTTTGTGGAGTTGAAGTTAGAATTTTTTGGGCGTGAAATCTTTTGGGATGTCGAATTTCATGGTGTCGCCGGATTGTACGAGGACGTAAAGACCGGCTTGTATTGCGGATTCTTTAACTTCTTTCGGAAAAACGGCACCGGCGATGGCTCCGATGATTTTTTTGGGCGTTTCCTCCTGTTCACGGCGGTTTTGTTTGAGTTTTTCGATACGTTGAAGGTGTTTATCAACATCGTCCAATACTGGTTTCGTTTTTACTTCCACAACGGCGATTGTTGTACCGTTTTCAAGTAACGCATCAATTTCGGCAATGATTTGATTCTCTTTGTTTCTAACTTTAAAGTTGCCGCTAAACTCCTTGTTAAATTTGTAGCCAAGTTCGTTAAAACGGGCAACCACTCCGGGAAACACCATCTGTTCGGCAATTTCACCAAAGCGATTACCCATATCGCCAAATCGTTTCGAAAGATACTTCATCGCGTTTTTCATTTCTTTATGTGCTTTTTCTGTCTCTTTCCGCGCTTTTTCAGCCTCTTTATGTTGTTCGGAAAGTTCTCTGAGGGCTTTTTCCGTCTCTTTATGTGCTTTTTCCGTCTCTTTTTGCTGCTCGGAAACTCTATTGATCGCTTTTTCCGTCTCTTTTTGCTGTTCGGAGACTCTATTGATCGCTTTTTCCGTCTCTTTTTGCTGTTCGGAGACTCTATTGATCGCTTTTTCCGTTTCTCTATGTTGTTCGGCGAGTCTTTGTATGGATTGATCGCTATTTTTTACGAAGTTTTGGATAACTTTATAAGTTTCTTGTTGTGCTTCGCGGATTGCTTGCATAACCGATTCGTAAGTTATTGAAATAGGTGTGGTGGACATTTTTAGGAGTGTTGTTAATGGTTTGATTTTTAGTTTGATATGATGGGGAAACAAAACAATGATATTTTATCGGCAATGTTAGGATTGGCAATCTATTTTAATCGGTCAAAAGCGAATTGATAAAAATTGGGGCTGAAATATTACGATTACTTTTGTTTTGCCATTTGTTTTGGATCGAGTGCTTTTTTCAGGTCGTCTGGTTTTAGGATATTTTTTTCATTACAAATATCGCGGACGGTTTTACCGGTTTTGAAGGCTTCTTTTGCGACAGCGGCGGCTTTTTCGTATCCGATATACGGATTCAGACCTGTTGCCATTGCCAGACTTCGTTCTATGGCATTGTTACAAATTGTTTCGTTTGCTTCTATTTTTTCCAATGCTTTTTCGGTGAAAATTTTTGTTGCGGCGGCAAGTATTCGTATTGATTCGATTGTCGTATCCGCTAACACGGGCATCATAATATTGAGTTGAAATTGTCCTCCGGTTACGGCTGCGGTTGTGATTGTTTGATCGTTTCCTGCAACTCTTGCCGCAACTTGCATTAAACTTTCGCACAATACCGGATTAACTTTTCCCGGCATAATTGAACTGCCCGGTTGTAAGTCGGGAAGGACAACTTCATAGTATCCGCATCGCGGTCCGCTGGATAAAAAACGAATATTGTTGGCGACATTCATTAACGCAACTGAAATCGATTTAATCAAGGCGTGAGCGGTAACGAGACCGTCACGTTGTGCATTGGCTTCGAAATGATTTTTTGCTTCGACAAACGGAATGGACGTTAATTCCGCCAATTTTTCTGCGGCTTGTTTTCCGAATTGAGGATGAGTATTTAAACCCGTTCCGACAGCAGTTCCGCCGACGGGCAATTCTAAAACTTGTTGTATTGCGGATTGAGCGCGTTCTTTTGCCAATTCGATTTGCCGTGCGAATCCGCCGAATTCTTGACCGAGCGTCATGGGTACTGCGTCGGCAAGATGAGTTCGACCAATTTTCAATACATCTTTCCACAACCGAGATTTTTGCAACAATGTTTCGTAACAGTCAGACAATGCCGGAATCAAAATATTTTTGATCAAAATTGCGACAGCGACATGAATTGCCGTTGGGAAAATATCGTTTGTACTTTGACCGAGATTGACATGATCGTTTGGGTGAATTTGTTTTTGCGGGTCGAATCGGTTACCGCCGAGTAATTCGATGGCGCGGTTGGCAATCACTTCGTTTGCGTTCATATTGCTTGAAGTTCCGCTTCCGGTTTGGTAAACATCAATAGGAAATTCGGTGTCGAATTTACCGTCGGCCACTTCACCTGCTGCGGTGATGATTGCGTCAACCTCTTTTTTTGTTAGCGGAGATGCGCCGTTTTCAAAGTTACCGAGTTGGAAATTGACTTTCGCCGCAACTTTTTTGACAAGTCCCAGCGCGTGAATTAAATCTGTTGAAATTCGTTTGCCGGAAATGGGAAAATTATCTACCGCGCGTTGCGTTTGCGAGCCGAAATAAGCATCGCTCGGAATAGCAACTTCGCCCATGGTATCGTGTTCAATACGCACCTAAACCTCGCTTTCTGTTTTGTTGTTATCAATAAAAAGTTACGTAATATTATCGGCACAATGTTGATGTCGGCAATTGTTCATAAAAATATCGTTGATAAATTCAGACATTGCCGTGTGAACAATTGAAGGCGAACTCATTATTGTACCTATCGGATTCTTTTACTTAATAACGTAATTAAAATAATAAAAAATACAAGTTAAATTGTAACTGTCTATTGTACAATCAATCAATCAATCAATCAATCAATCAATCAATTTTCTTACCATTCATGTACAAATTGCATTTGATTTGAATGATTCCCTAGTCTAATCCCGCAGGGATGACACTTTATTAACCGTATGCTTTAGCTTACGGATAAAATGTCTAAAACATAAAGTCCCGCAGGGACGACACTTTTAAAACGTTTAGTCATTTTTTAGCCAATTGATGTTTTCTGCGTATCCCGTGTTGAAAACATAAGTAAATCCAATGATTTTTGAGTGAAAATTTCAAAACAGTAATCGAATAGACTCGCTCAATAAAGTGTCGTCCCTGCGGGACTTCGTGTTGTGTTTGCCCTACCGTAAGCTAAAGCATACGGTTAATAAAGTATTTTACTTAATAGTCCTTGCAGGACTAATAAAAAATTAAAATAGACAGTTACGTTAAATTGACCACAATATCCCTATATTATACCCTATTATGCCATTTTGCAAAAGTCTGGTTTGAAAATAAAAAGTATCTATTCAGTAGAATGTATTATCAGGAAATACTCATTAGGTAGGGCATCAAAAGGTAGGCAACCTTTCGCCGAAAGGTTGCGTTGCCGATAGGCAACAGTGAATCAGGTTCGATTGGGCAATTTGTGTTTCAGGCTGGTTTGGAAACTGATTGCCGGCGGGAAACAGGGACAAATCGGCTATCGCCGTATTAATAAAAACCTTTCGGCGAAAGGTTGCCTACCATCGAAATCGAATCACCTATCTACTGAATAATTACAATAAAAAAATTACCCTAAACCATTACAAAAAATACTTCAATCCGGTGAAATGATACTTATTTTTTTAATTCAAAAAAATGAAAATTCCAATAAATAATTACAATTTTGATCCTTTTAAAAATATCTTATCGAAACACGTTTTCGGTATTTTTCTTCGAGGACTGTTTTTAGGCGTTTAACGATGTTGCGGCGAATTTCGAGGTCGATTGGTAAATTGGGGTCTTGATGGGCTTCGTTGACTTTGGAACCGACAATAAGTTCAATTTCATCGCTATTACGAAAAAGTTGCACCATTTTTTGGGATGCCAACGGCAAGGGAGTTGCCAATGCGTTGCCTTTTTCAATTCTTTGCACTACATCGGTCAAAGTCAAGATTCCTTCCGTAACAAGATCAATTCCGTAAATATCCGACGGCGGCGGCGGTAAATATTCGCCTTTGGAGAGTAATTTGTTATTGAATTTGATTGGTCGGTTGAGTTCTCTTGAAATAATTTTTGCGGTTGTTCCACCGCACAAAATTTTTTTGCCGTCAAAATCTCGGACAAGTTCGGCATACGCCGTGTCCGACTCTTCATAAAACGGCGGTCCCGTCAATAACCGTAATTTTCGCGGTTGGCGTAAATAAATCACCATGCAACTCATATCGTCAATACACGCATTATTTTCGTTGCAATTTCTTGCCGCCGACACAACAGCTTTTGATAATTCCAATGCGGAAATATCGGGTATGTTTTCAATCTGACTTTTTACGCACGCCAACACGCCTTCGCGTTTCCAGCCGAATTTATAATTTTTTCTTCCAAGCCCTGCTTGCGTAACGCCGTCTGAAAACGCAATAAGCCGATCTCCAATAATCACGTGAATCTCAGACAACTGAACTTTGCGCAACATCCGGCGTTCCGGGATCAAATCATGACGTTCTATTTTCAAATCATTATTATTACGCAAATGAATGAACGGCGGATTTTCCATTTCAATGACTCGCGATTTTCCGCCGAGTTGTAAATCGAAAATGGTGAATGTTGCATAACTGATTTTGCGGATTTCACAAACCGGCAACGTATCCATAATCATTTCCGCCGATTGCAACACTTCCATATTGGAACGAATAAACCGTAATGCCATTGTTGTCGTCATTGTCGCTAACAGATTCGCCTTGATCCCGCTGCCGAGACCATCCGAAAGAACTGCAAGATGTCGATTTTCTGTTGCAATCCGTTCAAACAAAAAGTCATTGCCGCAAACTGCTTCTCCGTCGTGGTTACATTGACAACATTCCATCTCAACAAAAACATC
>JAIROD010000787.1 GCA_031257725.1 Planctomycetaceae bacterium
GTGATACAAAAGGGTCTTGAACTGTGATTTATTTGATTTTGTGATTGACTATGATTTTCTTAATTTTCTTAATCATCGTCTTCATTCAATCATTAAAATCATAGTTCAGACCATTACCCTCTTTCAGGGCGAAAGAATGACCGTTACCATTAACCGTATGCTTTAGTTTACGGTTACTAAAATCTTTTACCTCATCGTCCCATGCAACACGGAATTGTTCCCTACTTTCTATCGGATTTTTTGGGAACCAGAAAGATTTCGATATTGTTTTCGGCATAATCGAAACGTTTTTTGGTGATTGTTTTTTTGAGCAGGGCGTGTTCACTGAGCCATTGACGGAGTTGGTGGTCAAGTCCGCCGCGTGAACTGTGAAGAACAATCCATAATCTGTTGTCATCGCCGATTTCCTGATCAAGAATCGTTTGCAATTTTTCGGCGGTGTTTTCTGTTCTCAGCGGAATTCGCGGGGTTTTGTCGGGAATATAATATTGTGCGGTTCCCATCAAAAAACCGGTAAGATGATCACCGTCCTCCCAATGTTCCGCAACATATTGGAATGCGGTGCGGTTGTCCGGTCGATTGCCGTCCTGATAATAACTGAGGAGCGTCGGGAAGTTGTTGAGTATTGCCGACAGAACCCAAAAAACCGCAATCACGGAACGGAACGGAAGGGCGGACGTTACGAGAAGCCGGTAAACCTCACGGATAAACAACGCGGCGGTTACAAGAAAAGGAAAGAGGAATACGAAACTATAAAAAGGATTGTAAACAATCCGCAGGGGCAATAAAAGCACGGAAACTCCCGAAGTCAGAACCAAAACGAACCAATAACTGTTGCCGTTGACGCGGAAATTGACGATAGTCAGCGCAATTCCGAGCAGGCTGAACAGGAAGAGCGTCCAGCCGAGCATATTGATGAACGCCATCGCCGTGTGCAACGGTGTGTAACCCCACACCGATCCGCTATTCCATGTACCGGCAATCGGGACGATATGGAAAATGAAAATGCCAAGCAGTAAAATCGACCAAATCAGCAGCAGCAACAGAATCAACAGGATGTTACGGGAAAAGAAGGGTTCGCCGGTTTTTTTGGTGCAAACGAAGTTGAGTGCGAGCGCAACGAGAACTCCTCCCCAGACGACTCCGCCAAACGAATTGCTCAGAACCAGAAACACCGCAAACGGTCCCAACCAACACGCCGCCGCGAAAGAACGCCGGATTGCAACATGCGCGCCTAAAAGTATAACAATCGAAACCAACACGAAGGATTGGATATAAAAGCGGCTGTATTGACTGTGTAAAATATGTTCCGGTAACAACATGACGGTTAAGGCAAGAATCAACGAACCGGAAAAACCGAGTAACGGTTGCGCTAAAAGGAAAAGAACCCCCGCGCTCAACGATCCCATGACCGCCATCAAAAATCGCGAACCCCATTCGTCGTCGCCAAACAATTGGTAATCCAACCGGTGAACCATGTAAGACGCTAAAAGTAATTGCGGTAAACGATAATATTGTGTTTGTTCCGGTTGGACGGTTCCGTTGCGGAAATAGTCGTCATGAATAGGATATTCACCAAAGAAAACACGCGTCTCCAATCGCGTAAACAACTCGTCAAAACCAAAGGACCACTCGCCAAGTTTATAGAAACGTAACAGCCCCGATAATAAAAGGAGTAATAGGAAGACAGTGAGCCGTTGATAGTGTTGCATAAAATGGTTATAGGGTATCAAAAGGCAGGCAACCTGTCTTATCCGGCAGGCAACCTTTCTTATCTTGGTTCGATTTAACGCCGTAGGCGTTTTATGTGAATAACCGCCGGTTTCAACCGGCGGTAAAGTACCACCCTAAACTCAACCCCTTTAGGGGTTGTACTAAAAAATAGATCGTTTTGACAGGAATTTGGTATCGAGTTGAAATTGTTTTAGTAATTGGTCATATTTTGTGGTATTTTGTTCTTGCGGGATTTGTCGGTCTTCGACGTTTAAAATATTGTCGATTTTGGAAAAATCATTCCACAAACCGGAACCGACCGCCGCCAACGCCGCGGCACCTAATGCGGCAGCGTCTTGTCCGATGTTGGTTTTCTCAACGTCAATTCGTAACGCATCGGCGTAAATCTGCCGCCAAAACGTACTTTTCGCTCCGCCGCCGACAACATTCATTTTATTTTGTACCTTGCTCAATGGTCGAAACGCATCCAGAACAACCCGAAGATTCAATGCAATTCCTTCCATGACCGCCCGAATCAAATCCGCTCTGGTATGACTCAAATCAAGACCAAGAAACGCTCCGCGAATATCGGTGCCGTCCAGCGGAGTTCCGCCGCCAAGCGACGGATTAAACAAAACGCCGTTTGCGCCAAGCGGAGATTGTTTTGCTTCGTTGATCATTAGTTCATAAATATCTGTTTGATTGCGTCCCGATTGACTTTTAAGATCACGGCAAAGCTGATCGCGTATCCAACGAAACGTGGTTCCGCTTGAGAAAATCGACAATGCCGAAACAAATTGGTCAGGAACGACATGAGTAAAAACATACGGTTTTGAACAGAGATCGAGCAATGGTTTTGAATCGGAAACGGCAATCCAGGACGACGAGCCGAGCGAAGCGTAAAGTTGTCCGGTACGAAAACTGCCTGCGCCGAGAGCCATACAGGAATTATCAACTCCTCCGGCTGCAACAAGAGTGTGTTGATCAAGACCGAGTTCTGTTGCCACACCGAATTTTAGCGTACCGAGAATTTTTGTTGAAGAAACAATCGGCGGAAACAATTTCGTCGGTAAACCGGAAAGCCGAATCAATTCCTCATCGTAGTCCCAATCCGTCAACCGGTATGCGCCAAGCCCTGAAGCGTAACTGTAATCGGTTGCCAAAACGCCGGTCAGACAGTAATTGATAAAATCTTTGGTTCCGACAATTTTATTAATTTTAGCAAAGAGTTCCGGTTCATTATTTTTGTACCATAAGGTTTTGAACAAGGTATAATGGGCTGCCGGAAAACCGTTACCGGTTCGGCGATACCATTCGTCGGGATCAAATAATTGTTCAAAGAAAGAGGTTGCTTCGGAATCGGCGCGGCGGTCTGACCAGATGGGCGTGGTTTCCCGTAACAAGTTACCGTTCCCGTCCAACGGCACACAACCAAGACTATGACCGGAAATCGCAAGACAACTAATTTGTTTTGGCGTAATTCCATATTTTTTTGCTTCGGTCAAAAGCCGATGCGTACTTTTCAAAACAGCATGCAACCAATCGGCCGGACGTTGTTCATGCCAACCTTTTGCGGGATAAAGTGTCTCATAAGCCTCAAACACAGACGCAATCCTCACTCCGTCCGAATCAAACAACGACGCCTTATTCCCGCCCGTTCCAAGATCATAAGAAATAATCATCTTTCTTTTTTTGTTTTCTGTGGTTAATAAAATAGACAATTAC
>JAIROD010000792.1 GCA_031257725.1 Planctomycetaceae bacterium
AATTTAACGGCTTCTTCGGCATCAAAAAACGTTAAAATCTACCCTAATCTCTATTGACAATCAGAAAATCTGCCGATATAATAACTATAACAAAATTGATTTTCGCCAATAGATTGGGGTCCATGAGAATTAAATTATATCTCGATACCTGTATTTTCGGTCTGCTTGATAAGGAACGGGAAAGAAAAACAAATGAATTTTTCAAATTTGTTTTGGAAAATCAGGATAAATATGAATTGGTTATTTCGCCAATAACAATTGACGAAATCAATAATGCACCAAATGAAATTAAAACGGAAATCTTTGATTTTATAAAAGTCCTGAATATTACAAAATTACCGGATTTACCGGAAATCGTTGATTTTGCAAATGATTATGTAAAAGAAGGGATTTTAAATAAGACTCAATTTGAAGACTTAACACATATTGCCTACGCCAGTGCTTTTAAGTGTGAAATCTTAATAAGCTGGAACAGAAGCCACCTGGCAAAGGATACAACACAAAGAAAATTAAACGAGTATAACGAAAAACATAAAAATTTTTTTCGTTACAATAATGACTCCCGAAACCTTCTTAAAAGGAGAATAAAAATGGAAGACAGAGAAGATGTTAAAGATATTTATGAAAACGAAAATCTAAAGTGGATACGTGATGCACGTAACCGTACTTATGAAGAAACGAAAAACATGACTCTGGAGGAGAAAAAAGAGTATTTCAGGAAAAAACATGAAAATATCTATGATGTACTGAATCTATGATGATTTTCATGCCTCAATGAAAGTAAGACACAAAAAACCTCGCTGGTTCGAGAGAGACGGCGGGGTGTTTTTTTTCTGAATTTACCGGTTATTTTTTATTTTTCTCAAAAATTTTTTTCGCCCGCCAAACCTTAAAAATTACGGCTTTTTCGTAATTTTTGACCGGACAGGGAAAAAAATCTGAAATTTTTTCCGCTCTGGTATTGCGGAATAATCTATATTTTGGTAATATCGTCGCCGTGTGGTCGAAACCATGCGGTTCTGTGACAGGAACCTTTTACAATTAGAAAACGATCTATGAAAATCTCAGAATTTTTTGAGCAGCTGTACGTACCTAACGAACTCGGCAACAGCTAAATCGTATCGTATTTCCATCAATAAGTTGGTTAAACTTTTTGATGATCCTACGATTGATGAGGTAAATTTGTACGGTTCGGAGTTTGTGCGGCGTTTGATCGCAACAAACTCAAAACTATCAACTATCAATAAACATTGCCGTGAGCTCAATGCAATATTTATGAAGATTGGTCCGCCATGCCCCAAGAATCGCGATGCCCAAAATTTATTGAAATATTACCCTTATTTTGCTCCTCCAGAATTTGAATTAAAAGACCCGCCTGAATTTAGCGACGAAGAATTTCAATTACTTTTTAACGCATTTAATAACGAAACAGAATATCCGCGTTATTTACCGCATGAAAAACGTCCGATTTTCTGGCAGACAATCATGATTTTTGTTTCAATTCTCGCGGTGAGAAGAGAAGCAGTACTTGGAATAGAATGGCGGGACATTAATAAAAAAGAGATGTACGCAAAAATTCGTTCCGAAATTGATAAAAAAGAAAAAACACGATTCAAACCAATTCAGCCAATTCTTATTGAATATCTTGAACATATTCGTCCATCTCATATTAATTGGAACAGTCACAACAAAATATTTGAATGGTCTCATTGCGATACGATTTGGTATAAATGTTGGCGGAGAGCGGAAGATTCTGCAGGTATTAAAATGGGATTGCACGACATAAAAAGATTTTCCGGCGAACTTGCTTTACGCGCGGGTGCTGATGTTTTACTGTTACAAGCACACATGGATCACTCTAATATCAAAACAACATTGAATCATTATTGTCGTCCCAAAACGCAAAACATGGTGAACAAAATTGTTGTACCGATACCTAAAAATGAAACGGTTACACCGCCACCATTACCACCGGAACCGGAGCCGGAAAAATTGCCGGAAGTTCGGATTGCTCCGGCGTTTCAATTTCATTCTAAGAGTGAAATAATCCAGTTTTACCTTAACGAAACAAACAGATTAGAAAAATCGGACATCATTGTAAGAACGCCGGGAGGCACTGTTTTAACAATTCTCAAACTCGAAGAAGAAGAAAATGAAAACATTATGTTGCAAGATCGTATTGAGTAACATTTAACATTTTTTTACAATATAGGAGATTTATTTATGAAACAACTAACACCGAAACAAGTACAAAAAATCGTTGACCAATTTAACCGCAAAGTTAAAATCGGCGACGAGGTTTTTTATTACCCTGTACTTTCCAAGAATTGCCCGCCGGAATCGCAATCGCCGAAGCGGTTAAAAACAAAGAGTGAAGCGTGGATACTTGGCGGACATACAGCGGTTGTCTATCTCGAAGGGGTAGGCAATGTTGCCGTAACTCATTGCTTTCCGGTGAAAGAAAACGAATTGTTTCAGGAACAACAAATGTTGTTCAAAACAGCATAACGTTTTTTCATTTAACTATTGACTACCAACTATTAACTATTAACACGTGATTGCTCAATCAACCTATCATAGTAACCTTGCAGAACTTGCCGCCGGTCGCGAACTTGAAATATTAGAACGTGTTGCCGGTATTCCGCATGAATATTTGAACAAAAAAGGACATCCCTGTCCGCGTTGCGGCGGCAAAGATCGTTTCAGTCTTATCGACGAGACCAAAGGAACGGTTTTTTGCCGCCATTGTTTTAATCACGGCAATCGTGGTTACGTTAATGCTGTTATTCACTACGGTCAGGCAACAGATTATAAGGAAGCCAAAAAAATGATCTTGGAACATTTAACCGGAGATCAATCTCAACCTCAACCGCCACAACCGGTACAAAAAACGTCACCGAAAATCGTCAAAACATGGTTGTATCGCGACAAAAACGGTAAGGGAGTTAAAAAAATCAACCGTTGGGAACCCGGCTTTAGCGGTACTTCAAAAAGTATGACTCCCGAAGTTTTTCATAACGGAAAATGGTTTATGAGAGCGAACTTCAAAAACAGGGAAGCCGAGTGGGAACCACTGTGGAGCAATGTGGCTGGTTTGCCCTTGAACCTGCCCGAAATAATCAAACGAAAAAACGAAGCCGTTTATATTGTTGAAGGCGAAACATGCTTTGATCAATTGAATGATTGGGGATTTTTAGCAACAACCGGAAGCGGCGGTGTGAACACGAAAACCGATTGGTCAAACTATTTGCAAAACCGCACGGTTATTATTCTGCCGGATAACGATGATGCTGGTTACAAATACGCACTCAAAACCGCTCAATCGTTACAAGATAAAGCGAAAAATATTCGAGTTGTTTTTCTGCCTGATCTTGAAGAAAAAGGCGATATTGTCGATTGGGCAAAAAAAGGCGGTACAAAAAAACAATTTTTAGATATTGTCTCAAAGACTACAGCCTGGGACGGAAAGCCGTTTGCATTCGGTGAACCGGAACAACCAAAGTTAGGGGATCAGATCGAGTACCGTTATTTTTCCGAAATACCACATGAAAATGTTGAATATCTATTGCAGGATATAATACCACTGTCAACCGTAACCGTATTTGTCGGCGATGCTGGCGACGGTAAAAGTTATTTCTCGACATGGCTTGCCGCTTCCGTGACAAAATCGGGGTGTTATTTCAGAGGTCAACCTATTCCGAACGGAAAAGTTATTATCTGTAATACGGAAGATCATGCTGGCAATACAATTGGTCCGCGGCTTAAACTCAACGGGGCGAACATGGATCAAGTTATTGAGGTTCCCGCGATTAGGCGAACAATTCGTACTAAGAGCGGAGTAATTGAAAGTTATATGGACAATATCACGTTTGATAAAATACAAGATGTTCGTACTATGCTGAACGATCACCCGACATGCAAGTTAGTAATTTTTGATCCGCTTTCGGCTTTCTGGGGCGACGTGAACGAAAATAAAAACGCAGAGGTTCGAGTGGTGATGTCGCATTTGAAAAGAATTGCGGAAGACCACAGAGCGGCAATTGTTCTTGTTACTCATTTTAATAAAGGTTTGAGTTGTCAAGCGATGTCGCGTGTTACCGGATCACTCGCTTTGACGGCAGCAAGCCGGGCGACGTGGTCTATCACCAACGATAGAGAAACCAACATCAGAACTGTTGCCTGTGTCAAAATGAATCTTTCTGAAAATCGGGCAGGGTTCACTTTCGAAATTGCGGACGGGCAAATCAATATTCTCGATGAATACATTGATATTACTGCCGACGAGGTATTGCAAAACCGAATGGTTGGGCAACAGAATAAAAAACGTGGACCGCAAAGCGATAAGTTGGGCGAATGTTGCGATTGGTTACGAGGATTTCTGGCAACCGGACCCGTTTCGTCAACAATCATATTCGAAAAAGCAGCAGAGGCAGGGTATTCAGAAAGGACAGTTAAAACTGCAAAAAAAGAGGCAAAAATAGAGTCCAAAAAAGAGCATTTTTCAGGGCGTTGGGTGTGGTCAATTTCACCTTTATTCGAAGAGTGCAAAATTTATTCGGGAGAGGAACAAAATGGAAATTTTGCACCCTTCGAAGAAAATCAACCAAATCCGCCAGTTTCCACAGTTGCACCACACTGTGAAAATCCCCCCAATAACGTCACGAAAACACCTTCTTTATCCACAGTTGGAAAACACTGTGGAAAACCCCAAAAATCCCCCGAATCTGACGAAACAATAATCACTACGTCAGTTGAGGAAATAGAAGAACGTGTCAACCAAATTCTTGAGGAACGAATCACGGAGGCAATTTCTAAAAAAGAGCAATTGGAAACCATCAAAAAGGAACGAATGGATCGCATCAACCGCCAAGCGGAGGAAAATCTCAAAAAATTGACAAATTACTTGAAAATGTCGAGATTAATGAAGATCTCCGAGAGGCGATTCCCGCCGAACAAAGAAAGGAAATGGAAGCCCTTCGGCGTGCCGCAGGCGTCAAATAATTATCGTTAATCTCCGCTTGTTTTATCTAGTTTCACACTTATAATTAGGGCTTGTTCAATTTCCGATTTTATTGTATTTTACGTCAATTTATGCCGATTAAAGTAATTATTCACACGAAAAAAGTGGATTCAAAATCCACCGCCCGCAAGGGCATCCCGGTTCAAGTCCGGGGTTCGGTAGTGTGAAGTAAGATCATAAAATATCGGAAGCGTTGTTGCATTAGACCCTTTCGCTAACCCCAAAATGCAATTCCCACAACCTTATTTTCCTAACAAAACGATTAGACAAAAAAACCTTAGTAGCCTAAGAATAATAACAAAACTAACCTTATTACCTTATTGTTTGTCTTTTTTAATAAGGTAATAAGGTTGGTCTTTTATTGGTCTTTTGGCTACTTGAATAATTACGCTGCTCATTACTCATTTATTGTTTGCTAATCGTTGTCGTTTGTCCATGAAATATTGATGCAACGTTTTTTGTTCGTTTGTCCATGCATTCGCTTCGGTGTATGAACCGCAAAACGGAACACAAATATCTATCCACGACGCAACAATTCGTTTTTCTTCCGGTGAAACATTGACTTCGTAATGCGTTTTGTCCAGATAATTCATCAACGGACTCTTTGACGAACCGTTGAAATACGGTGGCAAAACCTGCGGTCGCGACTCCGCGTCAACCCAATTCGTCAACTTGCCGCTCACTCCGTAATTCGTCAAATTCAAATACTACCTACATCGTATAAAGTCTGCCGTTGCTTTGCCATGGATGTTCCCGCGCTCCCTTAAAATCGTTTTGTAAATCCGAATGAACAACTCCGCGAAGATCAATTTTCGCAAACGGTAAATCGCCGTCGTCAACCGTAACTTTTTCGTTGGCTTTCTCATTGACTTTTTCATTATGGCAACGAATACAATGTTTGTCCCAAATGGGTTGAATCATTTCAGAATAACTGAAACCGCGCGACGATTCTTTGTTGTTCACCGTATAAAGTTTAAGTTTATTGCCCGCAGAACGTTGACTGTTAAAAGTCAATAATTTGTTTTCATGGCAACCAAGACACGCAAACGTTTCATTCGGTTGTAACGTTGTCCAACTTCGCATCGTCTGAACGCAATAACCGTTTTCGTCCAACAATTGAAAATAAACCGGCGTTTCGGCGGGAACTTCCACAAACACCGTCCCGTCGTCCGTAACAGGAACTTCGCCAAGAATCCGTTTCACATCCCACGAACCGCTTCCCGCCGCAATCGGAGTTGTTACACGATCTGTCGATCCTCTTGCGCCGAACATTTTATTTTGTCCCGCCGTTCTGCCGTCGCGAACATGCGCCGCGCGATACTCCAACGCCACAACACGCATTGATTTAATTGTTCCACGTTTTACGCCTTCCGTTCCTTTGCCGACATAAACATCTTGTACGTAAAACCTGCCGGTTTTTTGTGTCAAATCAACTTGCGACGGTTTCAATATCGGCTGAGTTCGTGTTGCCAAAAGAACAGGTTGTCCGCAGGAAATCGCCGAATCATACACGAGCAACTCACGCTCACCCCGACTGTTCATCCAGTACAAACCAAACGGAATTTTGTATTTTGAATTTTTCTTTGCTCCGCCTTCGGGAATATACGCAACAATATAGTTGTCCTCGTCAAGCGCAAACGGATATTGAAACGTTTCTCCGTCTTGTCCGAAGTGATCATTGAGATGAAAAATACTATCTTGCCAAACGGGAAGATTCGCAGGTTTTCGCGGCGCGAGAAATTCGATTCCGCTATTGCCGTCCATTCCTTTTGCGCGATCAACCATAATCAACTTGCCCCGCTGATCAACATGATGTCCCGACGCAACTCCAATGACTTTATTCGTTCCGGGAACTCCGCGCGAGTGGATAATCGCCGTCGGAAAATATTCACCGCCGCCGTAAAAAACTTGTTGCGCGGTACCGTCATAATCCATTTGAAAAAGCGGTTGCTGATGAACGGGGTTACGGTCGTTATATTCCCACCGCGTATAAATCACCGTGCCGTTGTCGAGAACTTGCGGGTAAAGCGTATGAACTTGATCAAAACCAACACGCCGAATGTTTTTGTTGCGAGTATTATAAATGTACAAATTACTCACCGGCACGGGCCAACAATCCGTCAATTGCACGCATCGGGTTGACTGAAACACAATATTCCCGTCAGGCAAATACGCCGCCTCCACATCAGAAACCGCAACATCATTCGTCAACTGCTTCACTTCCCGACTTGCAACATCCATTTCATAAAGATGATAATCATCCGTTTGAAAATTATGACGCATCGAGAAAACGATTTTCGTACCATCGTAGGAAACATTGGGATCGCGGATTAAACCGGTTTTCGTTTCGAGAAGCAACTCATCGGTGAATTTAACATCGGACAAATTGTTGTCATTGTTACTGTTATTATCATCGCTGTTGTTGACTTTGTGATTGGCAAGAGTCAATAATCGAAGTTGCGCACCGGCGCGGAAATCGGGAATTTGTTCTTTGTAAGGATGATCGGTTACCATATCCGTCGGGTGCATTTGACAAGGACCGCTTAAAACACAATGTTTGGTATAAACGATTTTGAGTTGACCGTCCATTCCGTTTTGCTGAATCCAATTGGCAAGACGTTGCTGCCGACGGAGTTCGCACGCTTTGAGATATAACATTTTCCAACGCGAATCATTGCCCGAAACCTTTTGCAACAATTTCTCCTCATCACGCAACAACTTCGTATCAACACGTCTGACATCAAGCTCATCAAGAACTTTCCGCAACATCGCCGATTCCGCCGAACAATCTTTCGTTGTTGCGTCAAGCGATAAATTTTCCGTTAATTCTTCGTTGGTGAGTGCGTGAATATCGTAATTTTGCGCTGCTTTTCCGAAACGGATGGTTAATGTTGTTTCTTGCGGAGTGTAACGGAACGCAAGAACATGCGGTGTTCGTTGGTTGTAGTTGTAGGTGATGCTTGCTTGATTTCCGTTTCCAGCGTCAAATGAAATCGGAAATGTTCGATTGTCGTTGTTGTATTTACGGCAATAGAGGCGGACTTCGTAGGTTTTACCGGACGTTAATCCGGTTAATTGCATTTCCGTATTTTGACCGTAATTG
>JAIROD010000802.1 GCA_031257725.1 Planctomycetaceae bacterium
ACATCCTGAAGTTCCCCTACGGCAAAACGATCCTGATAGATAAATCCGGTACGCGCACGGCGTATGGACACCGGTTGCGATAATTGAATTAACGTTTCACCGTCCATCCGGTAGAGGCGATAATTATTGGTTGCATCCTGACCGATGAACGAAAGATGCCAACCGGTTTCATCTTGCCATGCCGTTGAGGAACATTCAATATTTTGTTCCGGTAATCCGGTCTTGATCCGTTGCGGTTCCTTTCCGTCAATGGCAACATATAATTTCCAGACCGGCGGACTCTTCGAGGCGATACTCTTTTCGTCCGCTTGCGTAAAAAATACCATCCGCCGATGCTCATTATCGTACATTAAAAAGGCATGTGTGTCAACATGTAAATGTCTATTTTAAACGCGAAAGGTCGCGAAAAAAATAGACATTTACCTCCAATCGACTGATTCGTTACGTTTAATTTACCAAAGGTTTAACCGCCTCCGCCGCCGACACTGAAACTGCTTAAACCGTAGGTTGCAGTTTGGTTGCACCAAGGGCAAGTAAGCGTAATTATATCGTTTGCATTTTTGATTTTGGGCGCACAATGTGTTTTTCCGCATGAACAGAGAGCCCACGTTTCGTTACTGCAATAAGGACAAGGATTCGGAACGTCAAGTAAATCCGATGAAACAGAAACACCGCCGCCGGAACCAAGTTGTTCAAAGTCGTCCAGCGGAAATGCTCCGGCTCCTTGGTACAAGTCCTTTTTTCCAAGTCCTAAAAAACCGGCAGCCTGTTGACCGCTTTTCATAAATTTTTGAATGTAGAATTTTTTCGTCTTAACACATTTATTGTGCAAAAATACAAATCGGTTTGGTTCGATTTGTTGTTGCGGAGTTGTTTCGTCAACGATTTTAATATTATCATTTTGCGGAATTTTTTCAAGACTGATTTTTGATTCGCCGGTTTGATCGACCGATTGACTTGCTGTTGCAACCGATGCGCTGATCCACTTAAAAAATGTTGACAAAGTTTCCTGATTCGCCTCTGTTCCTGTAACAACAAATTCCGTTATTCGGCGAAGCGTATTGAGGTTGGTATCCGGTCCGCAACCGATGGCAACCAGTTGGAGGGAACGGTTTTTCATAAACCTATTGGCGGCGGTTTCCCAACGATCAGTCGGTTCACCGTCGGTCATTAAAAAGACAAGCGGTTTGTAATCGCCTTTGACTTGTGCGGTACTTTTGGTAACTTCAGCGGCTATACGTTTGTCGAGTAAATCTAAAGCGGCACCAAGCGACGTTCCCGAACCGAGTATCAATTTGGGTGTTTGGAATTGACTCAATTCCGTCAACGGGACAATTTGCTTTGCTGTTGTACCGAAGGTAATCACGCTCAAATAGGCTGATTCCAAAGCGTAAGGGTCTTTGCGAAGAACGGCAAGCATTGCCGCCAGACCTTGTTCTACCGCGTTGATTGGTTCGCCAACCATTGATTCGGATGTGTCAAGTACAAAATAAATCGGAAGTTTTCTCATATTGATAGTTTTAATAGTTAAAAGTTACAGTAAAAATTTTTAATAAAAAATGCTGATTATTTGTAATATATCAGTGGAATTTTCGGAGATTGAAGTTTATTTGTAATTATTTAGTCGAGGGAGGTAGGCAACCTTTCGCCGAAAGGTTGCGCCGGTTGGTTTGTTGTTGTGTTGTATGCTGTTGGTTTTTACTTTCCGGCTGTCCACAGGGTCAAGTCGGCGAGTACGCCGACGCAATGGCGGGTGAAAGCCCTTCGGCGAAACATTGCCTACCTTCCTCGATGGAATAGTTAAAAAAAATATTCCACTGATATATTACCTTTTTATTTATTTTTTCTAAACTTTTTTCGATAATGAGATATGAGGGTTCTATTGAAAGAATGAATAAAATTTGATATACTTCTCAAATGATCTTTGACAATTAGGTAATGAAACATGACTTGTAGCGATAGAAGGGGATTTTCTGCCCCGTTAAAATCGTTATAATGTGAAAAAAGTAGCGTTAACCGAACATAACATACATTATCGGACGTAACAGAATCGCCCAAATCACCGTTAAAGACAATACAGAACAAGAGTTATATTTCACATTCGACGGTCATGGAAGCACCAGAGTCTTAACCGATCTTGCCGGTACCATCGTCGAACTCTACGCCTTCGATGCTTATGGTAACGCCATTGGTTTTGACACATCTGCTGCGCTAACTGAATTCCTGTACAGTGGTGAACAATTCGATTCGAAAATCGGACAACAATATTTACGGCAACGTTATTACGATCCAGCAACAGGAAGGTTCAACCGTCTTGATCCATTTTTCGGAAATCTTGATGATCCGCAATCGTTTCATAAATATCTGTACACTCATGCAGACCCAGTTAATGGAATTGATCCCAATGGATTATCTGCTGTGATGGCATTTTTTGTACAATTTCTCTCTACGTTTCAGTTAACAGAAAATAGAAGTGATCTTTCATGGTTAAATAATATTAAACTTCAGGCATATTTAGAACATCATAAAGGTGCAGGTAAAAAAGTTGATATTTTAACAAATGTCCGTAGACAAAAATTAAAAGATGCCCTTTATGCTTCAAAACTTGTTTATAATCTCCAATCTGGTTACGGACTAACAATTGTAAAAAAGAATGGTAAGGATGTTACATGGCATCTTGACAATGATCTAACAGCGGCACTTTATGTGAATCAGCAGGGTAGGTATATTCTTGCATTTTCTGGAACTAAGAGTCTTCAAGGCTGGAGAACAAATATACATCAAGCATTGGGTAGTGACCAATTCATTTTTCCATTTGGAGCAGATATAACTCAATATAAATCTGTTTACAAAGTGATGGATGACGTAAAAGAAATAACTAATTCAATCCATATAATAACAGGACATTCTCTTGGGGGAGGACTTGCTAGTCTTGCATCAATAATATATGGAGAAGGAATGCCTTTAGTAATTTTTAACCCTGCACATTTACACCAAAAGACACTAGAGGATGCATTGGCATTTCAACAATTAAAGAAGTTGCCAGAAGAATTTTTTACACTATCCGAAATATGGCAAGTTCATGGAGATCCACTTGCACAATTTCAGAGACTCCCAAACAAAATTCCAAATTGGCTTTACAAAATTCCCCAAAGGAGTGTAATTGAATTAGAAAGTTCTCCATTGTTAGATCGAATATTAAAATTCACACCAGGAAATTTACACAGTCTTGATGTATTTGAAAAATTTTTCTTGGATATCAAATAATCCTATGTATCGGTTCTCTGTTGCCAAAATTTTTTGTTAATGAATCCCTTTTTTTTACTGAATATTCTATGTTGACTTTCAAAAATTTTCAATTCATTTTGATTCTATTTTGTATTATTATTTTGAGTAGTGATTCTGCCGAATCACAAGAACCTGATTACTCCGATACACTTGCATTTTTAGCAGAACGGAATCAGGATATGATATGTGATCAAAAACGTATTAACGAGAGTAAACGTTGGCAAATTGAGAAACATTTGAAACATCTATCGGACGATACAAAAAAATTTATTTTTGCAGTGGCTTGTAACGATTTTCAAACAGCAGACAAACTTTTTGATAAAGCCGATCTAAATGCTGTTGATAAGAATGGAAATAGTGCTATTTTATATTATACTAATATTACTCAAGATAATTTATCCACAAGAAAAATAAGTTGGATGATTGATAAGGGAATTAATTTTGACAAATTATATTATGTTGGAATTGTTATGGGGGAACCAAAATATGAAACATTTATAGAATATATCTCTTGGGACCCGATCCCACTATTATTGTATTTAAACCGTTTTCCAGAGAAAGTCAATTTGGCAAATCCTCAATCAGGACAAACTGCTCTTGGATATGCTGCAAGATATGACAGAATAGAGTCTATTCGTTTATTGCTAAGCTATGGTGCTGACCCCAATCTGCCCGATACTTGTGGAAAAACTCCATTTCTTCAAGCCATCATTGGTAAACATTATGAAATAGCAATTTTAATGACAGGTTATGGAGTTAAAACAAATATTGATTTTTCTTTCAGATCAAAAAAATATCATAGCATTCTTGATTTTTTACTTTATGGTCCCTACTCTCGTCGCGATGAAGAAAGTTATAAAGAAGAAACCTTAAAATCAATACGCGAACGTCAAAATGAACCGTTGAAACAAGCCTTAATATTGTTAATTCAAAAACAGAATACTTCTTGTGGTTGTTCACAAATTTCTAATACGAAAATGAAATCAGAGATGATTCCCTCCAAAAAATGTATCAAAAAATATTCTAGGCGGACTC
>JAIROD010000842.1 GCA_031257725.1 Planctomycetaceae bacterium
GAATCAGATTCGATTGGGCAATTTGTGTTTCTGACTGGTTTGGAAACTGATTGCCAGCGGGAAACAGGGGCAAGTCGGCTATCGCCGACGCAACCTTTCGGCGAAAGGTTGCCTACCTCTTGAATCAAACAAAAACAACCAATATCATGCCGTTTGCGGTATATTTTATTAACCGCCAAGAGCAGTCCGCAGATTTTCACAGATTGTTTTTAAATTGTGTTGCTATTATTATCTGTACTTTCCCCAAAAAACATATTTAACTCAGTCCATTCCTTAATAATCCGTAACATTACGCCGTGATGGTGATGTATGGCTGGCGTGAATGAAACGGAACACTGTAACCGCATGGAATTGCGGCGTTCCAATTCCTGATCATTGGGCAACTCTAGGCGGTTTTTTTCAACTTCGGCGGTACTCGGAGATTGAACAGACCAAATAATTCATCTTGATTCAATCCCGACGACCTGTTCAGTCCGCCTTTCGCTCCAGAAAGAATCAACTCTGAAAGTTCACGCTTTTCCTGTAACACACGGTCAATGCGTTCCTCCACAGTGTTTGTGGAAATAAAACGCGTAACAGTAACAGGTCCCGCCGCTCCAATACGGTGCGCCCGATTGATCGCCTGATCTTCCACCGCCGGATTCCACCAACGATCAAACAAAAAAACATATTCCGCAAATTGAAGATTCAACCCAACACTGCCGGCACCATAACTCATCAAAATAATATGAATGTCCTTGTCCTCCCGAAAACATCGAATCATTTCGTCACGTTTACCCGATGGAATTTTACCATGATATTCTGTAATACCAAACCGGTCAAGATGGCGTTTAAGTTGGTATAACGTTTCAACCCATTGGCTGAAAATAATCGCCTTTCGTCCGCTCGCCGCCACTTCTTCAAGATCGGCAAGCAAACGTTCCAACTTGGCACTTTCACCGGTTGCCGGATCAAAATTGCAAATCTGCTTGAGCCGGATAATTAACTCGAACACCTGCGGAATCGACACCGACTCTCCCGCTTCAGAAAGCCGTAACACTCCTTCATCTTCCGCCATTTTGTACGTTTCCGCCTGCTCCGGCGTTAATTCAAGAACCGCATCGCGTAACAATTTCGGCGGTAACTCCGTAAGAACTTTGTCTTTTGTCCGCCGTAAAATATGATCGCCAACCACCTTGCAAACATCGGTCGGTTTAAGCCCCGATTCCAAAAAACCCGGTGCCAGAAATTCAAAAATTCCAACCAAATCTTCCTGCGAATTTTCAACCGGAGTTCCGGTGAGCGCCCAATTGCGCCGACGTGTAATGGCTCGCGCCGCTTGGGAAGTCGCGTTACTTTTATTCTTAATCCGTTGCGATTCGTCGAGAACAACCAAATCAAACACCGGCGTTTTTTCCCCCATCGGACAATCAAAATATTCCCGGTCACGGTTCAAAAGTTCATAATTGGCAAGACGAACCGGTATTCCCGGTAATTGCCAAAGCCATTTTCGCCGTGCAGGTGATCCGTCAATAGAATGTACGGTAATTTCCGGCGCCCAAAGTTCAAATTCATGTTGCCAATTGGTAAGTAACGGCTTCGGGCAAACAAGAAGAACACTACGAATTTCACCAGTACGTAACAACAAACGAATTGTCGTAATCGCCTGCATCGTTTTGCCCAACCCCATCTCATCAGCAAGAATCGCAAAATGCGCACTGTACAAAAACGCAATCCCCTGACGTTGATACGGAAATGGTTCAAACGGTAAATCAAGCGTCGGAAGATGTAGAATCGATTCAATCGGCGGTTGAAGAATATAACGAAGACGATCCTGTACCTTGACCGCATCACGAGGAATACGAATACGTGTTAATGTCTCAATATCATCTTTAATCAGTTCATCATCAACCGTAACAGATTCAGCCGCTTCCAAAACATCCGCTTCAAAATCAATAAGAATCTCCTCCTGAATATCTGTTATAGAATCGGATATTTCCAAACAGTCCGTTTCCGTATTATCTGTTTCTGAATTGTCCGAACCGGAATAATTCGTTTCAAGATTCAGTGTTTCGGGATCATTCGTTTCAGAATTGTCTGTTTCAGGATTGTCTGTTTCAGGATTGTCTGTTTCCAAACGATCCGCTTTTGAATCGGAAACCGGCTCCTCCGGCGCAACAAAAAACCAACTTCGTGAATTAACACGGACTTTCGAACTGACCGGCAATGACGCAATACAAATATTCGACTCCGCCGGCAGGAAGTCGGAAAGTACATCAATTTCAATCGACCGCTGCAACTGACGGTTCCAACCAGTTACAAACAAATCAACCGCAGATGTCGAAAACGGAAAAAATAAAGAATAAACTTCTTCCCGATTGTCTTCTTCCTTTAATTCTTCAATGAATCCATTCATGTTCTATTTTATTAAATAATCTAAATTTTATGTAGTATTTCAGTAATTTTAACGTTTTAATTTATCAATTTGTTGCAAAAAAATCACGGAAATTTCTCCGATCTATTACGCTATTACGAAAGATTTGCGATCTTTACGGTTAAACAAAAAATTCCGCTAAATAATTACAATTTTATTATGATAATGATTCAAGTGTCGGCGGTTTGTTGGGATCGTAATTTTTGGAAAGATAATTATCCGGCGCGGAACCGGTACGTTTGGGATGGACAGGTCGTTTAGGTAACGGTTTTTCTTGGAACAAAACAAAACGTTTTTTATATTCATTGTAATTAAAATCCAAATCGTGGAACTGCCGCAACACCAAAATCATATAATCAAATAAACACTCCGAAGCACGGAATTTCTGAATAATTTCCGTACTAATCACTTTGTTCGATTTCATCTCCATAAACAACAGAATTTTTTTACGTCTCAGTTGGGTAATCAGCAAATAATCGCAACGCTTTAGACTTCCGTTTTCATTGCAAAAAATTTGATCATTCGCCTGACCGTAATCAATTTTAATCAAAATCGAATCATCGGAAACTCCATTGATCTGAACCTCTCGCAATTTAGCGCTACGGTCGTTTTCTTTAAGGATTGCCGTTCGTGCATTGATTTCACCGAAAATGCCGGGAACGAGAATTTTCTGCAACATTTCTTTAAGATTGATACTCATCGTTAATCTCCTGCCAGAATTTCATCCTGAATGATATTCATTTCGTTGATCGTGTCATCGAAAACCGGAAGATAGATACCAAGTTCATCAATTTTCGCTTGTACAAAAATATATTTCGCAATTCCCGAATCAGCAGTAATTTGTTCTTCCTCCGTTTCTATTTTTGTTTCCGTTTCTTTTTCTGTTTTTGTTTCTTTTTCTATTTTCAACGGGGAAACTTGCTGTGTCATATAAACCCGTATCCTGGCAGGATCGAGAAGTTCCTCGTCCGTATATCCATACCGTTTCATTATCCGACGCCTGTTTTTGTTGTGACAATAAAGCATAATAAGCGTGTTCAGCTCTTTGACAATATAATCACTGTGCGTCGTGATGTAAATTTTATAACCCAGATTAACCAGCCTTACAAAAAAACGTGCTAAAATCCGCTGATTTTCCGGATGCAAATTCATTTCCGGTTCGTCAATCATAAACATATTGACCGGCGTTTCCCGTAACCGTGTACCACAATATAATTGCAACCAAAACGGTAAAAGTGAACGGAAAGAGGATGACGTTTCAGCTAAAGTAGGCGGCAATTTTTCAGTACGGAAAGGCATAAAACGTAACTCGTTATAACAAAATTCAAAATTGCCGTCCAGCAGTTTGTTAAAAAGAATTTGTAATTCTGTTTTTTCCGGTGAATGTTCCTGAGCGGAATGATAAATCGTGTGAAGAGTTTTTCGGGCGGGAAGCGGATAATGAACCGGTTGAGGAAAAGAATTTTCCTGTTGTTTCAATTTGTTACGAAGATCGTAAATTTCGCCCGAAAACATTGCCGCACCAATTCGATCCGCACTCACAACTGCCGCACAAGGTATAATTTCCGGCGAAATCAATGTTGCTAAACTTTGAACCCAATCAGATAACCTGTCCTGCGGAATAGGTTCTTCTTCCTGAAATATTTGAACATTTTTTCCCTCATCGTCTGTTTTAACGGTGTACCATCCGCCATCCGACGGAATCCAGTGTGCGGTTTTTCTTTTTAAAAGTAATGATTGGTTATGAGTCAGGCAAATACCGAAATAGAAATTACAATCCGCCAACCGCTCCGCAGATGAACCTAACACGTCAGGCAAATATTCTGTAATATATTTTTTGTATGCAAATTCCAGATTTTTTGCCAACAGTCTTTGAACTTGTTGCCGTGCTATTCGGAGTTCATGTTTATCTTTGATTTCCTTGATCAATGACGTACCGATTTGAAAATCGTACTGATTTCTCCAATAATCAAGAAAACCGTACAAAGTATAAGCCGCTAATGTTTTACCTGAGTTGTTTTTACCGCAAACAACCGTCAGATCGCCGAGTTCGTATTCCGCACGTTCAAGAACGTCAAGATTGTTGATGAATACTTTCATACTCAATAAAACGCAATAATTACGATAACAACAAGCAGTTTAATCCATGTAAAAGCGTTCTTGTTTTTCATAATAACCTTGTTTTGCCTTCTTTTTTGCCTTGAGTTATAAGTTCTTGCATCGTAGAAGTAGCCGTTTTTTCAGCCTCCTCTTCATCGCGAATGATCGGAAATTTCAGTACAAAAATCTATTCAAAGTTTTACCTTAAAGCAGTCACAAATTCGTCCAGTGTCCGGCATGTTGTAGCATAAACATTCAGCGACTCCAAAGCAATCGGGTCATTCATTTTCTGAATCACTGTTTCAATTCTTTTAGGTACCTTCGTAAACCTTTTGCGCAAAACATTCAAAACGGCATTACGTCCGAATTCCGTTTTGCCTTCTTGTTTACCTTTTTTTCGACCTTCTTTCCGTCCTTCTTTTCGACCTTCTTTCCGGCCTTCTTTTCGACCTTCTTTTTTGCCTTCTTTTTTACCTTGAGTTATAAGTTCTTGCATTGTAGAAGTAGCCATTTTTTCAGCCTCCTTTTCGTTGAGAATTTTTGAAAATGCTTTAGTAACGAGTTCTTTACTCATCTTACTGACCGCTAACCCATAACGGACAAGTGAATGTAACCAACTTTCTGCTCGCGGATCATCTTTGATCGCAGTGAAATGTTCCGCTACATGTTCAAATTGTATCGCC
>JAIROD010000857.1 GCA_031257725.1 Planctomycetaceae bacterium
TTCTACCAATATTTTTTCCCTAGCGGGACGGACGTGTTCAATCCGTATCGTGTTTGTTACCATTTCGTTTTTTCTACCCCAATATTTTGCCCGCTAAGGGAACAAATAATCAGAAAAATTGGGGAGGGGTAGGAATCGGCAATTGCCGGACAACAAAAGCAACCGTGAAATAGGGATGTTTAGGCAAAATAGGTTGTTAAATTAATTCTCATTTGGCTCTTTATTGAAAAATCCGCAAGAATTAGTCTTGACTTAAATTGAAAAATATTGTAATTCCCGTATTACAAAAGTTCGAATCGACACGAATTGAAGTGAGCCGAAAACATAATATGATTCCCGAATGGGATGTATGTATAACATTTAATGAGATCAAACCCGATATTCATTCTTTTTGGTGTGTTATCCTTTTTGTTCCTTACCGGTTCAGGTCAGGCGCAATACGGCGGCGCACAACTTTTCCACAGTGGAGCCGGTACCGGTTCTTACGGTTCTATTGGTTATGGTTCTAGCAATCAAGGGTTGACACAAAATGGGATTGTCCTTGATTTTAATCCGACTAATTACAGTCCGCTTTGGGTTGCCCAAAACACCTCAGCCGGAACCATTTCCCCTATTTCCCCCGTCCCCCCCATCACTTCAACTCAACCTAATATAACAACTCCACCGGTAATTCCTGCGAGTTCGTTGTTGTCGCTCCAGCCGTTTGACCCTTACGCCACACCGCATTCGTCCACAAGTTCACCGCTTTTCGATTCGGCATCCTACAACGGTAATTCCAATTACATCGGTAAATCCGGAATCTATTCGGGTAATTTTGAACAATTTGTCCCGGAAACTTATGCGGCAATGCGGCGGTTTCGGGAAGCAACTCGATTCGATTACACGTTTTTGCCGGGTGGAAATAAATCGGATTCGTTTGGTATGAACGAAGTCGATATTCGGATGCAATTAGGTATTCCTTGCCGGTTCATTCCGACTTATGGTTCGGGAACAGGATTTTTTTACGTTGCGCCGGGAGCCAATCTTGTTTGGTGGGAAGGACCGGTTGGACCGCCGCACATGTCGCCAAATGGTTTTGGCGCATTTATCGATTTCGGAATGCAACCACAGTTCAACGACATTTTTTCACTCAACGCCTGGTTTCGGTTCGGTTTGTTTTCCGATTTTAAACATATTTCCTCTGAAGGATTCAGTTATCAGGGACGGCTTGAGGGAATGTTCAATGTTTCGCCGAATGTTCAGATTTCCGTCGGAGTGATTTATCTTGACCGGGTGCGAAACAAAATCCTGCCAACCGGAGGAATCATCTGGACTCCACGCGATGATTTGGTACTCAAATTGGTTTTCCCCAATCCGAAAATTTCAAAACGGTTGTGGAATAGCGGGAACGCGGAATGGTGGGGTTATGTTCAGGGTGATTACGGCGGCGGAAGTTGGAGTATCGACAAGATCGGGCAAACCGATTACAACGATATCCGAATCGGTGTCGGACTTGAATTTGAAACCTTAACCCGTATCGGCGGTTATTTAGAGTTCGGCGGAAGTTTTGCAAGGGAATTGTATTCGCATAATCATAAATGGGCAGAACCGCCAAGTGTTCTTTATTTGAAAACAGGATTCATTTTTTAAATTGGGGATTATTTGTCCTTATTATACTTTTCACACTTTAAAATTCGGTTTTGTAGAGACGCAAGGCATTGCGTCTCTACAATAACTTTAAATCAATTGTAATTATTCAGTAGATTGGTCATTCGATGGTAGGCAACCTTTTCGCCGAAAGGTTTTTACTAATACGGCGATAGCCGACTTGCACCTGGGTGCGGACGGAAATTAAAAAACAACCGCGTACAACTCGAATAACAAACCAACCGTTGCGACCTTTCGGCGAAAGGTCGCCTACCTGATGAGTATTTCCTGATAATACACTCTACTGAATAGATACAATCAATTTTGTACTGCTAATTTCCAATTCTCCAAACCACAACCTCCCTCTCGCTAGATGTATCGTTTTATTGTTTTAATAATTTTGATTTATTCCAGTTACGAAGTTGCGTTTTCTGAAACGGTGTACATTCCGTCCGGTTCGCTTCCGGCGGAAACGATAAATCCGTATCCGGGATTGGGCACCAACGCGATAACCGGAGAATCTTACGTTACTCCCAGCAAAACCAACACCGGAACCTACACCGGTTTACCATCGGCATCGCCGTCAACGATGCCGTCTGCAATACCTTCAACAACATCATCGACATTTCCAACGGGAACATTGTTACCGAATTTATTGGATGAAGACTTTGTTGAGTCAACATTTACTTCAACACCTAAAACATCAGGTGAACTTTATCTTTCACGGATTCCGAATGGCAAACGTACAGGTATGTTCCAGAAGGTGAATTTCAATGCTCTTTGGTCTCCGGACAGCGGCGGTCATAAAGGTCTTGGGATAACGCAACTTGATCTTTCGGCGATGTTTGCGTTACCGTTAACAACGCCGGATTCGCCGTTGATCATCACACCGTCATTTCAGACAAATTTTTTTGATCCGAAAATCAGTTATTACGCAACAAATAAAACGTTATACACCACTGGTATTGATTTCCGTTGGATTAAGCCGGTTGTTCAAAATAAATGGACATTTGATTTTGGGGTTGCCGTCCAATACAGCGGCGATTTCAAAGTTCAGGGGAGTAAGGCGTTACGGTTTCCTGCGCACATTGCTTCTATTTGGAATTGCAATCCGCGTTTGAAGGTGATTTTGGGTGTCGTTTATTTGGATCGGAAAGATGATTATAACTGGCTTCCGATGGCGGGTTTGATATGGACACCGCATGAAGACATCAGTGTTGAGTTGGTTTTTCCGCGTTTTCGGATTGCGGAACGAGTTTATTGGTTTGGTTCGGCGGCTGGCGATGAGATTGCGGATTGGGTTTACGCCGCGTTTGAATTGGGCGGCGGCTCATGGAGTTACAAATATCAGAACACCTTCGACACCATTGATTACAGTGATTTGAAATTATTGCTTGGATTTGAACGACGTTGTGCTTCCGGTATCACACTTGGTTTTGAGTTTGGATACATGTTTGAGCGGGAATATGAATTAGACCGTTTCAATTACAGTACTAATCCGGCAGATTGTCTTTTTTTCAGAATCCGCACCTCGTTTTAAAAGACCGTGCAAAAAGATGTTTCGGCGAAACATTGCCTACCTGTTGAATCAAACAAAACAACCATTTCTACCCGTTGGCAGTATAATACACTCGACAGAGTAGATACTGAATTTTAAAGTAAGATTGTAACTATTCAGTAGCGGTGAATGTTCCTTTTTCTGTCCCGTAGGGACAACATCTTGGTCGCCAACGAGGTCAATCCACAACACTCGTCCCGCTAGGGACGAAATGTTGGTAGAAAAAACACCAACGATAAATTCATCAACATTGCGTCCCTACGAAACGCGAATCATTTTGCGATACCATTTTCGACTCCACTATTCAATGGGACAAGGCGATGTTATACTTTTTCTAATCGTGTG
>JAIROD010000017.1 GCA_031257725.1 Planctomycetaceae bacterium
AGTCGCGGAATTCCCGGAGTTTTTCTGGATTTGGAACCGCATTTGAAAGGCGGCGGTCAATATGGAGGTTATAGCGGTCCCGACGGAATCGGGGTTGCACTTCGGGCGTTGTGCAAAACTCTCGATTATGTCGGCATCTCCTACCACCTCCGCGATTTCGACGACATCCGAGCCGCAAGAGGCTTTTAGAAAATTGAAAATTGAAAATTGAAAAATCAATTGAAAGGGGATCTCTCATCATTCAGAATTAATTTATCGAAAGTTAACGGCGTGGGCTTGCCCCGCGTTGTTAGGTGTAACCCCAAAACACGGGGTAAACCCCGTCGTTAACTATTAACTCATGTTAGACGCACCAAATTTTTTTTGATTTCAATTGATTGGAATCGAAATACGATTAATTTTTAGCAATACCCATTTTTACTTTCCCTTAAACACTTAAAAATCCAATGTCTGTTGATATTAATACCTTAACGGAACGTTTTGTCAAAAAGAAAAAAGAATATGAACTTGACAAACTCTACCGTGCGTTGGTCAAACTGGAAGGGAGCGATTTGCATTTGAAAGTAGATCGTCCTCCTTTTGTTCGGATCAAAGGCGAACTCCGAAATTTGGAGCGAGGTCCTATTGACGATGAAGAAATGACCCGTCTCATTCTTCCCACAATGGACGAGCGTAACCGGAAAATCCTGAACGATACCGGCGGTGCCGACTTTTCTCATCAATGTGAAGTTGACGGCGTTCCGTGGCGGTTTCGTGTCAATGTATTACAACAAATGGGGCATCTTGGTTTGGTGGCGCGGCGTATTAACAACTTCATTCCTGATCTGGAAAAGTTACACATTCCGCCGTCGCTTTATGAACTTTGTAAATTTTCACAGGGAATGATTCTTCTGGCGGGAGTAACAGGTTCGGGAAAAAGTACAACAATTGCCTCGATGCTGAACTGGGTGAACCGTCATTACCGCAAACACATTCTGACCCTTGAAGACCCGATTGAATTTCTTTTTACCGACGATAAATGTTTAATCAATCAACGTGAAATTGGTCAGGATGTTGTTGATTTCAGTATTGGTATGAAACATGCGGTTCGTGAAGACCCGGATGTGATGCTTGTTGGAGAGATGCGTGACCGGGAAACATTCGAAACGGCAATTCATGCGGCGGAAACAGGACACCTCGTATTTGGAACCATTCACGCTTCATCAGCACCCAGTACGATTGGACGTATTCTTGACCTCTTCCCCTCATCCATGCACAAGGCAATTCGCAGCGCATTGGCATTTAATATGAAGGGCATTGTTGCGCAAAAACTGTTACCATCGTGTATGCCGGGAGTTTCGCGGGTTCCGACGATTGAAGTGATGATTTTCAATGCGACGGTGCGTAAATTGATTCTCGAAGAAAAAGATTCTAAATTGTCCGATGCGATACGAATTGGAGTTTTAGAAGGAATGCAAGACTTTACAATGAGTCTTAAAGACCTTGTCCAAATGAAAAAAATTGATCGCGCTACCGCATTTGAAGTTGCTCCCAATGTTGAATCACTTAAAATGGCGCTCAAAGGAATTGAAGTAAAAGAACCGGGTATTTTATAAAAAATAAAATTGAACGATTATCTTAAAAAGAGATGAATATAAATGAATGTCAGGACAAATTGATTTTTGAGTGTATTTCCGGCAGCCGCGCTTATGGGACGAGTACGCCGAAATCGGATACGGATATTCGCGGCGTTTTTATTCTGCCGGCTTCTCAATATTTTCGATTAAACGGGAATGTTGAACAGGTTTCGGATAGTACAAACGACATAACCTATTACACGTTGAAACGTTTTTTTCAATTGGCAGCCGACGCTAATCCGAATATTCTTGAATTGTTGTTTATGCCGGAAGACTGTGTTGTAAAAACATCTCCGGAGTGGAAACGAGTTCTTGAGAAACGGCAATCGTTTATCAGTAAACGCGTGCTTGCGACTTACAGCGGTTATGCGGTGTCGCAAATTAAACGGGCACGCGGTCAAAACAAGTTGGTGAACAACCCTATGCCGGAAACAAAACCGGTTAAAGAGGATTTTTGTTGGGTGTTTCCGTTGCGTGTTTTGAAGGAGCCGCCGCAAAACGGCAAGATGAACTATCATCTCGAAAGCGACAAAATAATGTACCCTGATAAAATGCCGTTTCGACCTTTGAAACTTAATGAATCGGAAATTGATTTATCGTTATGCCATTGCGCTGCGGTGGAACATGCGATTGATATGTATCGTTTGTACGATTACGGTGATAAGGCGAAAGGTGTTTTTCGCGGTGATGAGTCGGCGGATATTGTTTGTGAAAGTATTCCCAAAGAGGATGAAGTCGATAAATTCAAAGGGATTCTGATTTACCACAAAGAGGCATACGAGCGTGAACTGAAACTCTGGCAACAATATTGGGATTGGAAAAAAAATCGTAACGAAACCCGATGGCAGGATCAGGAAAACAAAATGGTCAACTATGACAGTAAAAATCTTGCCCATTGTATGCGATTACTGTACGAAGCGGAACACATCTTACAGTATGGTTTTCCCAAAGTACGTTTTGAAGGCGAGCAATTGCAAAAATTAAAGGAGATACGATTTACCCGTTTGCCTTATGAAGAAATTATTGCCGAAGCCGAAGAACGTTTAGCCCAATTAGAAGAATACCGCAAAACATGCACACTTCCAAACTCAGCGGATATAAAAACGTTATCCGATTTGTTGGTTGAATTGAATTTTGAAAGACACGAAAACAATTGACCGCAAAGCAACTGACCCGAAAACAACCGACCGGAAAACAGCAAACCTGAACGATAACAAGGAATTTCCAACGTTTCATCGTCATTCTTTCCATTCTTTTTTGGTTCGTAAAGTTACATAAAGGGTGAAATAATACTTCTTAATAAGCAAATAATACTTCTTAATAGACAAATAATACGTCTTAATCGGCAAATAATACGTCTTAATCGGCAATCAATACGTCTTAATCGGCAATCAATACGTCTTAATCGGTAATCAATACGTCTTAATCGGCAAATAATACGTCTTAATCGGTAATCAATACGTCTTAATTGGTCATTAATACGTATTAAATTGACAAATAATACGTCTTAATCGGCAATTAATACGTCTTAATCGGTAATCAATACGTCTTAATCGGTAATCAATACGTCTTAATCGGTAATCAATACGTCTTAATCGGTCGTTAATACGTATTAAATTGGCAATCCATAATGTATTTCTCATAATTCAATTTATCTATTAGTTAATAGTTAACGACGGAGTTTACTCTGTGTTTTGGGGTTAAGCCTAAGAACGCGGGGCAAGCCCACGCCGTTAACTTTTGGTAAATTCTGAATGAGGAGAGATTCCCAGTTAATTAGTTAACGACGGGGGTTACCCCGTGTTTGGGGTTACGCCTAAGAACGCGAAACATTGCCCGCCCCCCAATCGACCTAATTTAACAACCAGCCTCTGAACACTAGAAAAAAATGTGAGCGGTTACGATTTGGTGCAATTGCAAAAAAAATAAAAGGGGATAGAATAAGAAACCGCAAACCTGCAACAGCGGTTATTTTCTGACAGTATATTCCTCACACTTGAAATTTCGGTTTTGTTTCAGATACCATTGGGAACCTCTAATAATTCAGAATTTACCGAAAGTTAACGGCGTGGGCGTGCCCCGCGTTGTTCAACTTAACCCTAAAACACGGGGTAAACCCCGTCGTTAACAAATGGGCAGAAAATAAAAAATTGAATTATTAGAGATGCCCCATTATAAAATATGCCGGATTTTAAGGATAAAATCCCTATTGTGTATTCCTAAAAAACCGAATTTTCAAGTGCAATGGTAATATATCAGTGGAATTTTTCGGAGATTGAAGTTTATTTTTTACCACCCCTGCCCCTCCGAAGGAGGGGAATCATTCCCCTCCTTCGGAGGGGCTAGGGGTGGTCATTCGGAG
>JAIROD010000018.1 GCA_031257725.1 Planctomycetaceae bacterium
ACCCATTGCGGTAAACATCGGCACGATATAAACGGAATAATTAGAAAAACCGTTAAACTCCTCTCATTTTTACAAAAAGATTTTTCGCCGATCACCTTTTGATAAAATAGACAAAATTCGTAATATATCAGTGGAATATTTTTTCCTAGCGTTCAGAGTGTGGTTGTTAACATGGATAAAAATATTAGGTCAATCATTGGCAGGTAGGCGACCGTCCGGCGGACGGATCGCCTACCTCGCAATTTTCTACTTTAATTGACATAATTGAACAACCAGCCGGTGAACGCTAGGTATTTTTTTTTTAACTATTCAGTCGTTTCCTCCGAATGACCACCCCTTGCCCCTCCGAAGGAGGGGAATCATTCCCCTCCTTCGGAGGGGCAAGGGGTGGTAAAAAATAAACTTCAATCTCCGAAAAATTCCACTGATATATTACAAAAAATTTCTGTTGTCCTTTTCGCATCATTTTTGTGTGTTTCGTGAAATTTCGTGTATTTCATGTTTAAAATAGACCGTTACACGAAAACCCCACTGAAATATTACCATTTTCTTTATTTTTTTCTTGGGGTCTTGCGATGACCGAAAAATCGTGGACAATAGAATAGCACGTAGAATGAAAGTTAATAGTTTGTGGTTTATGAGATGCGGTTTGTGTTGCGCGCGGATTAATTTCGCTTGCAACATAAATTCAAATCCCCAATCACGCCCCGCCAATATCCAATCCCAAACCACACTTCCCAAACCACACTTCCTAAACCACTCCTCCCAAACCACACACCCAAACATGTCCGATCATCTTGCTTATTTTGTTTTTGATATTGAAAGTGTTGCCGACGCTCAACTTGTTTCCAAAGTTCATTTCAACGGCAAAGTCCCGCCTCAGGAAGCGATTCGAAAATATCGGGATGAACTGCTGGAGAAAAATGATTCCGACTTCATTCCCTATACGTTTCAAATACCGATTTCAGTTGTTATCGGTAAAGTTGCCGATGATTTTTCACTCCTTGATGTGGTGGTTCTTGACGAACCGGAATATCGACCGCATGAAATTTGCAACAAATTTTGGCGTGGTTGGGCGGCGTATAAACAACCGACTTTTGTGAGTTTCAACGGGCGCGGATTTGATATTCCCATGCTGGAGCAAGCGGCATTCCGGTATGGTATTTCTGTTCCGGGTTGGTTTGCTATCGACGCTAAAACTTTCGAACAACCAAGGAATCGTTACAATCTGAAGACTCATCTTGATCTTTGTGATATTTTGACCAATTACGGCGCAACCCGATTCAATGGCGGTCTCAATCTTGCGGCAAGTATTTTGGGAAAACCCGGAAAAATGGAAACGCAAGGATCAATGGTGCAAGACCTTTACGATGCCGGTGAATTGGCAAGAATCAATGATTATTGCCGTTGCGACGTTTTGGATACATATTTTATCTTTTTGCGGGTAATGGTGTTGACGGGAAAATTATCATTGCATGACGAACAGATTTTAGTCCGAAAAACAAAGGATTGGCTTACAGTTCATGCGGAAAACAGTCCGGCATACCGTCAATATCTTGATAGTTGGGGCGATTGGTTCAATCCGTGGGAAAACCGCGACCACGCCGAACAGAAATCATAATCATACCCCAATGTAACTTTTCAGTATTGTTGAGAATGTTTATTTTTTATTTTATATTACGTTTATTTTTCTGTCCTGTTAGAGACTCAATGTCGGTGGCAAATTAAAATTTTTCTAATGAGATACACTAAAGTTTGTGTTGATGCGTTTTCTTATACGTTACCGGAAGAGGTTGTTCGCACGGACGAATTGGAATTACGGCTTCAACCGCTTTATCAACGGCTGAAACTTCAGGAAGGCAGATTGGAAATTCTGACCGGTATTCGGGAACGCCGCCTTTGGCAACAACATCGTACTCCGGGCAATCAAAGTGTTACAACAGTTCGTCGTCTTCTCGAACAAACCGGAATTGCTATGCCAAAGGTGGGGGCATTGATTCACGGTTCGGTTTGCCGTGATTATCTGGAACCGGCAACCGCGTGTTCGGTTCATCACGCTTTGGAGTTGCCGACCAACGGTAATATTTACGATATTTCAAATGCTTGTCTTGGGATTGTCAGCGGTATGATTCAGATTGCCAATATGATTGAGTTGGAACAAATTGAAGCGGGAATTGTTGTTGGTACGGAAAGTTCCCGATCTCTTCTCGAAACAACAATTCATCACCTGAACACTGATTGGTCTATCAGCCGAAAAAGTGTCAAATCGGCGTTTGCCTCTTTAACGATTGGTTCCGGCAGTGCGGCGGTTCTTCTGACAAACCGGCAACTTTCCCGAACCGGCAATCGGTTACTTGGCGGTATGGTTCGCGCACAGACCGATTTTTGTAATCTTTGCCGAAGCAACACGGATCAATCCGGCGGCGATGCGATGAACCCGTTAATGCAAACCGATTCTGAAACTTTAATGAATGAAGGAATTGCCGCTGCTTCCCGAACATTTGAACCGTTTTTAACCGAAATCGGCTGGACACGTCAAGATATTGACCGAACATTTTGCCATCAGGTTGGACGAGTTCACCAAAAACTTTTGTTCGACTCTTTGGACTTACCGATGAACCGGAATTTTTCAACATTGGAATATCTCGGCAACACCGGTAGTGTGGCGTTACCGACTGCGGCTGGAATTGGTACGGAAACTGGTTTTGTGCCGGACGGAAGTCGTGTTGCTCTTTTGGGAATTGGTTCGGGCATCAATGTGGTCATGCTCGGACTCGAATGGAACAAAACTCTTACAACCTCCTTTCCAACCAACAAAACAATCGAAAATATCGTATTACAAAATACTCAATAGATTTTCTGTTTATTGGGGAACGTTTGTTGTTTCGGGGTAATGATTAGTGGTCAATGGACAGGGTTCGCGGGACACTTTTTTCCTTGAGCTGTTTTCTAAGTTTTGACACAATCATTTCCGTTTTTCTCGAAATTTTGTTTTTCGGTTTGACTGTCCCCGATTTCTTGTTGTAAAAATCGACACGATCCAACCGACAACGAGCCGCACGATTCACCCATTGTTCGACGGCGGACTTACTGACACGAAATCGGCTGGCGACTTTACGTAATGATTGACACCGCCGATACGCGGAAACAATGGAACGACGTTGTTGAGATAAAATATCCCGAACTTTTGGTTACTCATCGCAAGAAATCGCCTAGTGATGGAATAAGGGGAAAGGGGAAAAAAAGGAATAAAATCTTTTTATAC
>JAIROD010000044.1 GCA_031257725.1 Planctomycetaceae bacterium
TTTAATGCGGTTATAAATTCGTCCAACGAAACGCAAGTCAACGCGAAATCTGCTAATTCATCAAGTTTGTTAATATTCCGAATGGAACAAATTTTTTTCTGAAGCGTTTTCGATGGCGGTGCCAAACGGCGCGACAAAATACGGATAATCATTGTCGCTCTCCCTTTCGCTTCCCCTTTCGCCTCTCCTTTCGCCTCCCCTTTCGCTTCCCCTTTTGCTTCCCCTTCCGCCAGCCATCTATCGATGAATCCGGCTTCTTTCAAAATAGCATCAACTTTTTGACCCATATTGGTTAACTCCTGAAATGTGGTTGCATTTTTTTCTGTAATAAGATTAATATACGTTCTAATGGACGTATGTTTACTGAATTTTGATGTTGCCGTTAAAACACGTTTTAATTTGGCAACGGTCAATGTTTGGCTTAAATAATTAAGCCAGAGATTGACCTGTTCCGGTAATTCATGGGATACAATGATTTGTGTCGGACTGGTATCGCCTGTAACAATGTAAATACCTTGTTGTTCGGAAGTGATGGCGTAACCCATTTCCGATTTCAAATATTCAAATAACTTTTTTGGTTTTCGTGAAGCCACAACCGTAACCGACATCTTATTGGTTCGGACATTATGATTAACAGCATAGAGTCGGCTATAGATGTGTACTTTGTCATAATCGGCAATGGAAATATAGTCGTCGGGACTTTTATATTCGATAACATTATATTGTCGAAAAATTTGAGCGATATTCTTTTTAATTTCAATATCTTCATTTTTTTTGATCACGAGAACATCAATTTTGAGTGGTCCGGCGATGAGTTGATGTTCGGATTCAAAGGTCAAAACGTCGCGGTATTCTTGGAGTTCAATCTGCAACGCTTCGACAAAAGCGGGATGCCATTCGGTTTGGGACATGAATTGTTGGTCAATCTCATCACTCATCCGTTTACTTTTGTCCGGTTTACTCTCTGACATTATCGCAGTAATTTTATACTAAAAGATGCCGTCTGTAAATGAATTGAATACAACTTTCCGTAAAATACGGGTAACTGTTCACTGTTTACTATTCACTGTTCATTATAATTATTCCGCTGTTTTGGAGTAGTGATTTTAATTCCAGAAACCGTTGTTCCCCGCCGGGTATGACTTTTACTTGCAGTACCGGTCGCCAATACATTTTCTCACCGGCAATTCCCCATGAATCCATAAATTCCCAGATAACAGTAACCAGTTTATCTGCGGCGTTGTAGCCGGAATTGTCAATCGGTATCACCCGACTTCCCACCAAACCGGTTTGAGGAACCAAGATATATCGGGTTGCCTCACACTGAATTTTTATGTTTCGGGAAACTGCTGAGGAAAACGGGGTTACATCACGTAATGCCCAATTGTCAACACGATTTGTTGTCGCTCCATGTCCGGTTACCGGAACTCCCGACAATTGCGGCGGCGGTTGTCTTATTGGTTCCGAATATTTTAAATAGTCCGAATTCGTCGGCGGTAATTGCGGTGATGCTTGGAATGGTTGCGGTTGTTGTTGTTGTTGCGAAAAAGACTCGGAACCGTAAGGTTGACCAACCGGAGCGGGAATACCGGCAATAATAGTTTGAGTACCGAATGTAGGATTTGGTTGCGTTACATTGTTTCTTTCGCCGGAAATTGAATAGCCTGAAACGGAATTATCAGGAATGGAATTATCGGGAATCGGATTATTTCCTGCATTCTCACGGCGTTCAATCAATGAAATATCGGGATCAGGATTATTACCGGACGATTCCTGATAATTGTTATCGGCAGGCGACAGCGGCATTCCATCCGGACTATTTCTTCCGATTTGTCCGTTTCGTTCCATTCCGCGATTTCGTTCTGTTCCGCGATGATTGTTTCTGTTGTTCCGGCGGTTTCGCGAGTCCGTTGCAATTTCATTGCCGGACGGCGACACATTACCGCGATGGTCAAGGCGATATTGAGGTGAGCGGGTGGTTGCGGGCAGTCCGGCTTGGACGGCATTCAGGTAACCTGCCAGGCGGTAACGTGATATTTCGAGTTGTTTTTCGATTCTTGTTTTGAGTTCTTCGCTTGGTTTGGGATATTCGATTTTGCTATTCTCTTCGACGAGTTCATAACCGAATTCCTGAATCCACGCTCCAACCGCTTGCCGAGTTGCTTCGTAGGCTTCCACGCCTGAAGGACGGACAATCAACAACGGATACGGTTCTGTTCCACGCACGATCTGATTGGTTTCGATGTAATACTGACGAATAACGCGAAGAACGGTATCCAACGGATTATCAGGACGATTCGCAAAAAGAAAATCCGTTTCGGTTAATTCTATTCCTTCCGGTTGGATAATCACTTTATTGTCGCGACATTCAATATAAATTGGACGGCGATACGTTCCGGCGGTTCCGCGATAGGGAATAATTGCGTATGATTTGGTATTTTTTGCGGTTTCTTTTTGAAGTTCGGCGAGTTCGAGTTCTTCTTTTTGGTGTTGCCGTTTCCGCTGTTCCAGCAGCGATTTTAATTCCTCAACCTTATTCTCTTTTGTTTTTTCACCGTGTTCCAGTTGTTCCGCCAAAGCGGTAAGCCGTTTGATTTCGTCGTGAACTTTTTGAGTTTCTTTTTCTGCCAATGCTAATTGAGTTTGTTTTTCGGCAAGAGTTTTTTCGGCTTCTTTTTTTGATTGGTTCAGATTTTCGGCGAACCATTCGGCTTCTTCGGTTCCCATTTTAATTTGTTCCAGGATTTCTTCAGCCTGTTCCGGCGAGAGTTGCTGTTCGGCAACCGCCTCCGCAACCGAATCCGTTACCGTAACGCTTTGTTCCCGAACATTCCGCGCAATAACAACCAGAAGCATAATCAATGCTCCCATCGTACAAAGCAGAACAGCGAGAAACGGAAAAAGAGTTACTTTACTTTCTCCGTTTGCCGGATGTCGTTTGGCGACGAATTTTCGGCTCATGCGCGTTTATACTCTCCGAAATGATGTCTTCCGTTGAGGAGATGAATTGTTGCCGCGAGGCTGTTGACGGTTTCTTCAAAGTTTCCGACTTGAGCCAACACTGCGAGATTTTCGTGCAACCGTTCTTCGAGTTTAATGAGTTGTGTGCCGGTTCCGATCACCTCCCGCACCGCTTCGGTTTGCCGTACTGTTTCTTGCTGTAAGGAAAGTAATCCGGTTGCATTCTGTTTCAGGGCATCGCTGAATTTCAAGGCGGTTTCCCTTGCCTGATTGATGAGTTGAGATTCGGCGTGAAGCAGTGATTGGGTGTGATGCGACAAACTTTCGTCCAACGCTGAAAGTAAGGATTGTTTGAGAATTTCCGCGTTTTGTTCGGTCAGTTGCGAGAAACGTTGATTGGCAACCGCCATACTTTGTTCCCAGATTTTCGATTGTCGTATGGTCAATTGTTCCAGCGAGTCGGTTACCGTTTCGATCATCCGCCGAACCGCTGTAATCTGACTATTGTCCTCAGAGCTAACGCCGAGTTCAAACCGTCCGCGTAATTCGTTGTCTGTGAGTTTGTCTGTTTCCCGAATCAGGTTGTTCTCTTCACGGTAAACGATGAACTGGATAAAAAAAAGGGCGACATCTAACGCAATCGCCAAACCGGTCGTATCAAAAGCGACGGCGAGACCTTCGGAGAGTTTACGGCTGGATTCATTGATGGTATTGAGATCGAGGCTATCCAGTGCGGCGGTGATACCGATCACTGTTCCGAGAAAACCGAGCATTGGGACTGCCCAAAGGATGAGCCGCACCAAACCGTAATCGGCATCCGCTTTAGCGGCATCTTCGTCGGAGAGATAACGGAGTTCGGTATCGAGTTCTTCTGCTGAACCGCAACGCCGTACAAAATTCAGAGCAAGTTGTAGGCGGCGGGTCAAAATGGACGAACCATGTTTTCGTTCATACCATATCAAACTCTCCAGATAATGATCGGCATAACGAACATCAACTTTATGAGCCGGTTCCAGAATGGGACTTTGCCTTAACAAACGCCGTTGAAACCAAATATGAAGGTATTTAGTTCCGAGAATGGCGATTCCGATAAAAAACATGACGGTTGTGATATATTCGACCGGATGTCCGGCAAAATACCGAACGATGAGCGGGTGATTCACCAAGCCGTTGTGAATCAAAAAGTAAAAGCCGAAACTCAGTAAACCGCCCCACAAAAGTGGGGAAGTGAATAATTTTTGAAAAGCCGTTTTCAATGTTTTCTCTCCTACTTACAATCCGTATTCAAAATATGATTAGGGTATCTCTAATAATTCAATTTTTTATTTTCTGCCTATTAATTAATAAATTAATAAATTAATAAATTAATAGTTAACGACGGGGTTTACCCCGTGTTTTAGGGTTAAGTTGAACAACGCGGGCAAGCCCACGCCGTTAACTTACGGTAAATTCTGAATTATTAGAGATGCCCGGCAGTATAACCATGACGCAATCCCAAAAGTTTTTTCGCAACCTTCCGGTTGCGGCTCTGAAGACGTAGGGACATTTTCGGGTAGGGACATTAAGAACGATAAAGACTGTAACTGTCTATTTTATAATCAATCCGTTTTCTCATCATTCCTGTACCAATTGCATTTGGTTTGAATGATTCTA
>JAIROD010000211.1 GCA_031257725.1 Planctomycetaceae bacterium
ACTCACCGTACACACGGAAAAATAACAGATTATCATTTTTACCATTTTGTTCCGTTGGTATTGCGTTATTCAGGCGAAAACATTGATTTACTATCGTTACAACGCAAAACCAACGGCTAGGTTGGAAACATCCCGTTGGGATGTAAAAGCTTCGCTGAAATATTACCAAAATTAAATAGACAGTGTTGTCCTTGCAGGACTAATAAAAATTAAAATAGACAGTTACACAGCAAACGTCCCCACTGAGATATTACGCAAGTTGTAATCGGTCAATTCGTTTAAGAACCCGTTCCTTGCCTAAAATTTCAAGCGTTTCGAACATCCCAAGTCCAACACTTTTTCCCGTTACCGCAACACGTAATGCGTGAATAATTTGTCCGGCTTTGATTTGTTTCTTTTCCATAAACTGCTGCATTAACTGTTCCAGCGAAACACGGTCAAACGGTTGTTGTACCGCTAACTCGTTGCGAAATTCACGCAGAAGCGTTTTCGCGTCGGGCGGTTCGGAAATACGTTTCGCAAACGCAGTTGCGTCGTAAGGAAATGCGTCGTCCGGCAAAAAGAAATCGGAAAAGTCCAGAATGTCGCCGGCAACTTTGATCCGGTCCCCAGCCGCCTGAATAAGAGGAATAAAAAATTCGGGAAACGGAACATCAGAAGGAAGCAAACCGGCTCGTTCAAGAAACGGCGCACAAAGAATCGCTTTTTCCTCCGCCGATTTCGTCAATTGGTGTTTTTCCTGAAATGAAAAAAGCTTTTGCGGATCAAACGATGCCGCTCCTTTGGTAACTCCGTCCAGTGAAAAATGAACAATTAAATCTTGCAGGCTGAAAAATTCGGTTTTGTCGTCCAATGCCCAACCAACCAACGCCATATAATTGACAATCGCCTCCGGCAAGTAGCCCACCTTTTGATAAAAATCAACAATCACCGGATTAAAACAGTCAGTCGTTGTCTCCAAACCAATGCGGTCGGCAATTGATTGACCATGCTGAACAAGTTTGGCAAAATCTTTATTTTTGAGATATTTATCCAGTTTCCGTTTACTAAGTTTCGTTTTACTGCCCGGCTCCGCAACAAACGGAAGATGAGCGTATTCCGGTAACCGATAACCCAACGATTGAATCATAAAAATCTGACGAGGCGTATTGGATAAATGTTCCTCCGCCCGAATAACGTGCGAAATCTCAAAATCCTGATCGTCAACAATATTCGCCAGATGATAAATGAATGAACCGTCCGCACGCTGGATCACATGATCCTGTTCGGTTGACCAATCAAATAGAACTTGACCGCGTATCAAATCATTGATCATCAGTTGACCTTCCCGCGGCATCTTAAGCCGAACAACTCCTTGACGACCCTCCGATTCAAATCGACGGATATCCGTTTCCGTTTCCGCCAACCAACGCCGACTGTACGTAAATGTTTTCTTTTCGGCAATCGCCGCTTCACGTTCCGTCTGAATCTCCTCCGGCTTGGCAAAATCTCGATAGGCGTGACCACGCCGAATCAATTCATCAACCGCCGCCTGATATTTTTCCGAACGTTGCGATTGGTAATACGGCGCGTGGCAACCGCCAACACCAGGTCCCTCATCCCAATCAAGACCAAGCCAACGCAATCCGTTCAGAATCGGTTCTAACGCTTCATCAATATTGCGTTCACGATCTGTGTCGTCAATACGCAAAATAAATTGCCCGCCGTGTTTCCGCGCAAAAAGCCAACAGAATAACGCCGTGCGGACTCCGCCAATATGAAGATAACCCGTCGGACTCGGCGCAAAACGTGTTCGTATCATGTTAAGTCTTTTAATTAGTTAATTAATTAAATTAATGTAATATATCAGTGGAATTTTTCGGAGATTGAAGTTTATTTTTTACCCCCCCTAGCCCCTCCGAAGGAGGGGAATCATTCCCCTCCTTCGGAGGGGCTAGGGGGGGTCATTCGGAGTAAACGACTGAATAGTTAAAAAAAAATATTTCACTGATATATTACAAATAATCAAAAAATTCAAGACAATTCAATGAAAATGAAAGTCTATTTCGACCACTTTCTGAAAAACGCTCCCAGTTCATTTTTAACATTATCTGCTTGTTCTGATTGTATTTATGTTACGTCAACAAACTTTTTTCGATGAGGAACCGTTACCGCAACCGATGGCGGAATTGCCGCCTTGGGAATTGGACGATCTTAAAAATCGTCTTCTGGCGAAAGTTGTTTTTCCCACAGGTTACGACGCTGTTCTTGATTATTTGGTTCCGAATGAACTGGCGGGAAAAATTGAACCGGGAATGCGTGTGATGGTTCCGTTGGGAAAAGGGAATCGTTCCGTTTTGGGTTATTGTCTCGATATTCAGCGGTTTGGTTTGTCTGTAACCAATATTCCGCTCAAATCAATTCAGTCGCCGATTGATGAACATCGGTTGCTGAACGAGAAGATGCTTGAACTGACACGATGGATTGCGCAACATTATCTTTGTCCGATTGGTCAGGTTTTTGAAGCGATGCTTCCAGCCGGCGTTCGTTCCAACGCCGGAACACGACTCACTACCGTTTTATATGTTACAGAAGATGTGGAACAACGTCTGGCGGTTCTCCGAAAAATCAATGTTAAAGAGAAAGGAATCGCTTTGACTCCGAAACAGCTTCACGTTCTTGAAACACTTCGGCAAAGTGTGGAACCGTTGACAAGTCCGGAATTGCAGCACGCCGCCAAATGTTCCACTGTTCCCATTAACACGTTGAAACGGCTCGGTCTTTTTCGTGTAAAAACAATCCGTCGGCAAAAAACGGAAACAGATATTTTAGTACCAAAAAAATTAGAGATTGCCCCGTATCAACTCAATTCCGATCAACAACGGGCGTTGACAATCATTCTGGATGCGGTTCGGAACAACCGGCATGAAACATTTTTGTTGCACGGTGTAACGGGAAGCGGTAAAACGGAAGTCTATATTCAGGCGATTCACGAAGTTGTCCGTCGGAAACGTCAGGCAATTGTTCTTGTTCCGGAAATCAGTTTAACGCCGCAAACGGTTGGTCGGTTCAAAAGCCGATTTCCTGATGTTGCCGTTCTTCACTCGCATCTGACCGATGCGGAACGTCATCGGCAATGGACGAGTATTGCCGAAGGTCATGTGCAAGTGGCGGTTGGAGCCCGCAGCGCCGTGTTTGCTCCATTTCCGAAACTTGGATTAATTGTTATTGACGAAGAGCATGAAAATTCGTTCAAACAAGATTCCACGCCGCGCTATCATGCCCGCGATGTTGCACGAAAAAGAGCGGAACTTGAAAATATCCCGCTCATTCTTGGTTCCGCCACTCCTTCACTGGAATCATGGCATAGCGTGAATTCGCAAAACATTTCCAACAAAAACGTTACAAATTCCGATTCCCGTACTCAATTGATTTCAATGCCGAACCGTGTTAAGAATTTGCGGTTGCCGTTAGTTGAGATCGTTGATTTGCGTGAAGAAATTCGTAACCGTACAACACGCGGGGCGGTTCATCGGCAACTGCATATTGCTATTCGGTCAGCCTTGAATGAAAAGGGACAAGTTATTTTGCTTTTAAACCGGCGCGGTTTTTCAACACATATTCAATGTCCGGCGTGCGGCGATGCGCTCAAATGTCCCAACTGTGATGTTTCATTAACGCATCATAAAACGGAAGAAATTGCGTTATGCCATTATTGCGACTATCAAATTCCTGCGCCGACTTGTTGTCCGAAATGCCGGTGTGCCGGAATTTGGTACGGCGGTTTCGGAACGCAAAAACTTGAAACGGAAATTAAAACCCGTTTTCCCGATGTGTCGGTTCTTCGTATGGACACGGACACCATGCAAGGACCCGGTGCGCATGAACGCGCTTTGACGCAGTTTCGGGAAGGTAATGTACAGATATTGCTCGGAACGCAGATGATTGCCAAAGGTCTTGATTTTCCGAATGTAACATTGGTCGGGGTGATCAATGCGGACACGGCGTTACATTTACCGGATTTTCGTGCTTCCGAGCGGACGTTCCATTTAATCACTCAAGTTGCGGGACGAACCGGACGCGGTGAAAAGGGGGGGCGTGTGATTATTCAAACGTTCAGCCCGGATCATCCCGCCATTCTTGCCGCCGCAAAACATGATTACAAAACATTTGTCGCGCAGGAATTACCGATGCGGAAATTACTCGGTTATCCGCCGTACACGAAAATGATCCGAATTGTTGTTCGCGGAGAAAACGAAACAAAAACACGTGAATTTGCTGCGGAATTTGCGAAACGTCTTAAAACATCTTTTTCGGCTTCGACGGAACAATCGATTCCGTTTCGTATTCTGGGACCTGCTCCTGCTCCGTTTGCGAAGTTACGCGGATTTTATCGTTTCCATATTCACCTTCACGATGTTAACGGCGAACGTCTTCATAATCTGGTGCGTTCCGTTTCACTCGCGTTGAAAACTCCGGCGGAGGTACAATGGATTATTGACGTTGATCCGATTGATATGTTGTAATGAAATTAAAAACAACGAATGATTGTGTTGGCGTGCGATTGGGTGCGGCAGTCGATTGATTGGATCCGTTTTTGTTTTTCCTATTGTAACCGTTCACGGAAAATTCGTAACAGATATGAATTGTTACATTACGAACAATTGTTAATTGAGACAAACGCCTTTAGGGGTTGTCCCAAAAAACGCACGACTGAGTAGTTACGTTTTTTTACTTCAAGAGGGTGGAATTTTAGGTTTGTTTTGTTATAATTAGAACTTAATCGTTTTTGGGTATAAAACGTTAAATAATGTTTCAATAGTATATGTTATGAAAAAGTTAGCGATAGATACGCAGTCGTTTGAAAAGTTACGCAGCAGGCAATGTCTGTATGTGGACAAAACCGAATTTATTTACAGAATGATTACGGAAGGAAGTGTTTATTTTCTTTCCCGTCCGCGCCGGTTCGGGAAATCATTACTGGTAAGTACCCTTGAGGTTCTATTTCGGGGAAAGAAAGACCTGTTCGACGGTCTTTACATTTACGATAAATGGGAATGGGACGAATATCCGGTCATCACCATAGACTGGACGGCGATAAACCATTCGACGCCGGAAAAAATGGAAGAAAGCATCGTTCTTTACCTGAAAGGAATAGCCCAAAATTATCAGATTACGTTGGAAGCCCAATCTGCGGTGGATTATTTTAGGGATTTGATAGAAGCGTTACAGAAAAAAATCGGCAAAAACGTAGCCGTACTGATTGACGAATACGACAAACCGATTACCGCTCATCTCGTCGATGAACATTTGGAAGAAATTAAAATTGCATTGCACGATTTTTATCAGGTGATGAAGGGTACGGACAAGTATTTGCAGTTTGTTCTCCTGATCGGAGTGTCGAAATTTTCGGGACTGTCGGTTTTTTCGGCACTGAACAATCCGCAGGATATTACCTTGCGGAAAGAATATGCCGCGATATGCGGATATACGCAGGAAGAACTCGAAAATAATTTCTCCGAATATATCGACTGCACCGCGGAATATTATCGTACAACAAGGGAAGATTTGCTGGACAAAATCCGTTACTGGTATAATGGTTACACATGGGACGGGAAAACGGCGATCTACAATCCGTTATCGACAATGAAGTTCTTTCAAATTCAGGAGTTTGACAATTACTGGTTTAGCACCGCCACACCTACTTTCCTGATCAATCTTATTCAGCGTCGTAATCGGGTGGATCTTGCATTGAATCCTGTTGTTGTTGACAGTAGTATATTTAAGGGATACGATACGGATAAAATCAGTGAAGTGCCTTTATTGTTTCAGACCGGTTATTTGACCATAAAAAAAATGGAAATGACGCCCGAAAGAACCGTCGAATATACGCTTGACGTACCAAACATGGAAGTCAACAAATCTTTATTGACGCACCTGTTACAGTCCTACGGCAAATATTCCGACGATGAATTTTATGAAATACGGAAAACGATGCAACAACAAATAAGCAACTGCGACGAAGCGGGTCTTGCCGGTAATCTCGAAAAAATGATCGCCAATGTTCCTTACGATATCCATATTAAACACGAACACTATTACCATTCTCTAATGATGTTGTGGCTGAGTATGCTCGGATTCAAAGTGCGCGCAGAGGAACACAACAACTTAGGACGTTCCGATGCCGTCTGGGAACAGTCCGGCTTCACCGTCGTTGCCGAAATAAAGTATCATGCCGCAAAGAAAATCAACACACTGCTCAACGAGGCGATGAAGCTGATGCACGAAAAGCGTTATTATAACAAATATACCGGAAAAGTGTTACTTCTTGCCGTTGCATTTTCAGGAAAAAATACGGGATGCCGTATTGAGGTACTAAAAAATAAGGGTTAAAACATTTTTTTGTGTTACTCTTTATTTATTGACACGAAAAAAGGAAAAGATAATTTGTAAATAAGGTAATAAAGTTATTTGTTACATTGACTTGTTGCTGCTAAGTTTTTTTTGTTAAATGGTTTTGTTAGGAAAATCAGGTTGAAAATAAGGTTACGTGGGGAATCGCGGTACCAACGCGGAGTGAACCCCGCCGTTAACGATCAAACAAAAATTCCGTCCCGCTAGGGACGGCATATTGGTAGCAAACGGCATAACAAAAATTATTCGCGTCCCGTAGGGATGCAATGTTGGTGAAATTTATATTTGGCGTTTTTTCTACCAACATGTCGTCCCTAGCGGGACGGATTTTTTTATCGTTTCCTTCGATTACTAACGTCTCCCCAAATGTGAAATATACTGTCAACGGCATATTTTTTCGTCACCTTCCGGTTGCGGCTCTGAAAACGGCACTGAAAACGAACACACCTAATCGCCTCCCCAAACGACAAACACTCCCGTTACGGTTCATTCTCCACTATCAACTATTATTCTGATTGTTTTCTGCTCTCAATTATAATGAACATAGTTTATTTCAAAACAGTGTTCCTTCATTTTTGGCGTAGGTCAGTTTGCCGTATTCCAGAATCTCGGTCATTCCCGCATTTTTGCTGCGTAATTCGTCGAAATTGGTATCGGTCAGAAGAACATAGTTCCAAACGGCGTTCATCCGGTCATCCGGTTTCAGTTCGTTAATTCGATCAATCCAATCTAAAGCAGCGCGTTTTTTGCTCAACACGTCGGGATTGTCGGCGGCGTTTGAACTTTTTGTTTCAACAACATAAATCTTATCGCCTGCTTTTAACAAAAAGTCGGGAAAATATGACGACAACATTCCGTCGGAACGAAGATAACGAAAACGTGCGAAAAGGTGTTTGTGTTCGTTAATTTTGATCATCCGTTCCACTTCGGAATCCGCGTCTGCCGCTTCCAGAAATTTCTTTTCCAAACCGCCTTTGTTCGACGGATAAAATGTTTTTTCGTAAATGGATTTCACAATAGGAAGCGAATAATTGTTTCGTCCTGTCATCGTTGTTAATTCGGAGAAATAACGCTTTTCAACAACCGCTTCGTTCACATCAATATTATTCTGCATATCGTAAACGGCTTTTGAAAATTCTTGTATCATATATTCGACAATGTTCGTTTGGGAAAGGATAAGAACGCGCCAATAATTATTTTCCAGCGGATCAAACGGTTGATTGAATAATTTGGCACGTATAAATTTATCGATAGCGGCGACAAGAGAGGTTTGATTAATCTGCATTAACGGTAACGGCGTTTTATGGCGGTTTTCGCCGAGTTTCGCAAGATTGGTCGTGATGATGTTCAACATTTTTTGCAAATATTCGTTATAACTTTGTGCGGTGAAAATGTCGCCGGTAACTTTATATTCGCCGAATTGTGTTTTAACGCTTTGTTCTTCCGATACGAAACGTTCCGCATTGTCTTTCGGAATCATCCGTTTCAACTGATCCAGCGTCCAACCAGGAATCGGATACATTTTTTCAAGCGAGATTTCCGTATCGTTTAATATTTCCTCTTTATCCTTGATAATTTGCGGGAAAAACAGATCGTAATCCTGATAATTTTTTTTCAAACCGACATGAATCATATCACCGAGAATATGTTCCCGATCCAGTTTTACGCGGGAATCTTCACCGATTAAATCTTTATCCAAATCTTCGTAAAATCTTTCAAACGCCGGATGCTCGACAACAAAAAGCGTATCGAGATAATTGAGCGGTTCTTTTTTTAGTTCAAAAATATTGCGTCTGTTCTCGGCTTTGATTTCGGCGTATTCCGGTTCACGCCACATTAAACGGAGTCCGCGACCTAATACTTGTTCCAATAAGATCGGTGCCTGACTTGACCGCAACGGAACAATCACACAAACATTGCTCACGTCAAAACCTTCACGTAACATCAATACCGACACGACAACGCGCGGTTGTTTTTGTTTATCAAGCGAAAACAATTTTTGTTTTACTTTATCCCATTCGCCGACGGGAATCGAACCTTTGCGATCCGAATCGATTTGCATAATATCCTCTTCCTCAAGACTTCCTTCTTGTTTTAGAAAATCGACAACAAGCGGCGACACTTTCGTATCTTCGCAAATCACGAGCATTTTCGGATATTTGTTTTCAAAATTTTGTTCCAGAATATTCAATTTGGAAAGTCCGGCGCGAAGCATCAAGCGTTGACCTTCCGACAGATCAATTACTTTGCGGAGATCGCTGCGTTTTGCCCGAAAATCAATGTCTTCGTTGGCAAGCGAGGCAAGCTCTTTCCGTTTGTCAAGCACGAATGTTTTAACGTAACCGCGGCGCATTGCCGTCGAAAGATCAAAGTCGGCGATAATGTGCGGAAAATAATGTTTTGTGCGGTTGCCGCTACTGCCGGTTTTGCCGGAACTTCCGGAGCCGCCGGTTACGTCGTAGGGAGTCGCGGAAAAATCAATTTGTACAAAATTTCGTCCTTTATTTTCTGAGATTTTATTGAGCGAATTTTGCCATTCGACTTCGGTAATCACGCCGCCGGTTTTTGTTTCGTGAATGTGATGAGCTTCATCATTAAAAACGCAAATGTCCGGCAAGTTACTCAAAAACACCAACAGTCCGCCGCGCAGATATTGCGAATCGAGCGTATCAAGCGAGTTGCCCGCCGTAATGCCCGGCGAAAGCGGCAACACCTCTTTGGCAATCGTTTGAGAATTATCAAGATTGATGCCGGACATTTCAATTTCTGTTTCTGTTTCTGTTTCAATTTCGATTTCTGTTTCATCGTCTGTTTCGGCAAGCGCATGCCAGTTGGCGATTCCGATCAATCCGTCGCCGGTGGTTTTGTGTCCGATTTCCGTTTTGTCGGCGACCGCATTTTGCACAAACGAATAAATATCGTCGCGGTAATGTTCCGGCAAAAAAAGTTCTTCGTTATTTTTGAAATCGGACGTGTTGAAATCACGAAATCCATCTTCGCCGACTTTACCGCGAAAAGCGTCGAGTAAACGTTCATAAACAATCAGACCCGGCGCGACCAACAGGAAATGTTTCGTAAATTTTACTTCAGGCTGTTGCGAAGCCGGATATTTTGCGTTCAAATATTGCCAAATTAAGAGCGCATTCAAAACCCAAGTTTTACCGGTTCCGGTTGCCATTTTGATACAATATTTAGGATGAGCGTATTTGTCTTTGGCAATCAACGAAAGAAAAACATCGGTGATAAAATATTTATTGATAGAATCTTCGGTGATATTCTCACTGATTTTGGAATACATATCGGGAACAGATTCCGTTTTGAGAATCTCATGAGCATAAATTGTATTCAAAACCGCTTGCCTTTGACCTTCGTGAAAATTTTTCACGCGTTCTTCCGTGAACGGCGGCTCAAACCAATAACGTAATAAATCACGTGTTACATCGGTTACGCTTTTAAGAAAGTTGCCGTTTTCCCATTCCGTGTTGACAATCGCGGAAAATTCTTTGGCAAATTTTAACGGGATATTTTTAGTTTCAGTATTTATTCCAGAAGGCATGATTAAAGTTAAAATTAAAAATTTTGTTTCAAGAGGTAGGCAATGTTTCGCCGAAACATTGTGTCGGCGTACACGCCGACAGTGAATTATGGTAATTGTCTATTTTGATTTGTAATTAATTGAAACAAGATAGGAAATTGTCTGATCGCCCCAAAGGGGCAAGCGGCATTAGCACAGGGCAACGCCCTGTGGAACTGAAAGGGCGTAAGCATTTTGTTTCATTCGTTTTATCCGCACACAAAATTTCCTAACGCTTGCGCCCTTACAGGGCAATGTTTAGGGATTCCTTTTTTGTAGGGCGTTGCCCTACGCTATTGCTGATTACCCCTTCGGGGCGTTATAAATTGAAGGATTACCTCAAACAATTACAAAAAATAAAATAGACAGTTACCTCGTCTGATCGTTTTTCAAAAGTCGAAACGAAAAAACAAGCAGAACGGAAACAGTAAAAAAACAAGAAAGAAACACAAGCGGATGAAGTGAACCATAACGTTCCGAAACAGATGTTAATCCCTGTGATGACGGAACTTCTTCCTCAGTTTCTTCAGTAATCGCCTTTGTTTCAGAAACAGGAATATCAGTCTCCATCGCAGAATCCAAAACAGATTGAGTGTCGTTTTCCTCCGTCAATTCCTGTTTTTCCGAAGAGATATGTGTTACGGCATCGTTTGGAATATCATTTGAAATATCGTCTGAAATTTGGTGTCCAACCTGAACAATCGGCATCGCATCCGATGAATGTTGCGCAGAATGAGAACGAACTCCAATACTGCCATATCGAAATCCGGTTGATAAATCCATGTCCATCCACGCCGCAGTCCGAACAGTATGAGATTTTTTCAAATTCGAATCAAATGAAAAGGGTGTGAGCGGAATTTCGGGAACTGGCGGGGAATCTCCGGTTTTGTCGGTTTCCATCTGTTGCGGTTGCGATTGTGATTGCGATTGAGAACTCTGTCTCTTTTCTGACTTCTTCTCAAACACCGAAAACGATGACGGCGGAACCGACTGCATGTAACGCAGCGAACCGGAATGCGTGCCGAAAGACATTGACGATCCGGCAAGGTCGGCTCTACGTTGTTGTGAGGAAAAAGCCGTCGGCTGTTCCGCCGAAACCGCCGAATTAAGACTCTCACTCAAAAGATGACGCGGTCCGCCCTGTTCAATTGAAGCAAAATAAACCTCTGGTCGTGACGGAAGTGATTCCATTGCTGAACGAGTCTGGTTCAGAAAACGATTAACCCGCTCACAGTAACTCCCAGCCGTACTTCGAATCATATCGGAACCAAACAAAACGCCTGCGAGTTCGCCTTTGGAGTTGAGTATCGGTCCACCGGAATCGCCTTGCCGCGCACTGACCGAAAGGTCAATGATTTCATATTGCGGTGCGGAACCGTCTGACGGAATTTCAGGAGCAAGGTAACGAACACAACGTCCTCCGGCTAAACGGTAAGACCCCGAACCATAACCGGCAATCCAAAGCGGATCACCCGGCTTCGGTGTTGTTTGAGCAATGGGAAGAAGCGGCACCGAACCGGGAGGACGCGAAATGACAATCAACGCCAAATCCCATTTCTGATCAGACAAAATCACCGCCCCGTATGAGGAAAAACCGTTCGGAAAATGAATATGAACCAATCCGCCCGCACCGTAAATGACATGCCAATTGGAAAGTATCAAACCATAATCACTGTAATTACCAATATACGAACCACTGCCAAAAGATTGACCGCTTTGATCAAACGCGACCAAACGCACTACATTGGGAAATTGCGCTAAGGAAGGAGTTGCCGATGTTCCGGGCGGCGTGGAAACCTGAAAACCAACTTTACCCGCCGGTTGAGCACCTACCGCCAATGGTGATAAACCGGAAGACGCTGATGGCGGGGAAGTTGAGGTGGAATAACTGGATTGAGTAAACGACGGGTTACGCTTGGGAATCCCAAAATCTTCCGCAACCAATATCGAAATATTGAGAATAACTGTTAAAACCGTTAAAATAATTGTTTTCCGTACTAATTTACCCTGTGATCCAAAGAAAGGGAGTGCTGATTTCTCTATCAGAAAAAACAGGTTTTGAAAACGTGTCAACAGTTCCATGACAATTCATTCAAAAGCAGTGAAAATATACTGGCGACAGTTCGAATTTAAGGTTACTAAACAGTAACGGACTACAATGTTGCTATCATTTAAGGATGTGAACCAATTCCTATCTCAATACCGGTAACAGTATAAATGATTAAAAGAATCAGTTCTTTTTTCGTTTTTCGGAATATTGGAGGAATGACTGAAAAAAGAATCACGATGTTGTTTTGACCGTGCCATCTCGTAAAGACGGAGCAATCGGAGCAATCGGATTTATTGGAGAGTTAATCGCGGATCGTGATCAGAATTGATTGAGAATTTTTTCGCTCATTTATACCATTCGTTCCAATTATCCCTAATGTCCCTTAAATTTCCAAAGTAAGGATATTAGGGACGATTAGGACAAATGGGACAAAAGAATCTTTGAGAGAAATTTGTGTTTAGGAAATAAGAAATAGGGTAATATCTCAGTGGAATATTTGTAAAAAAATCCGATTTAACGCCTTTAGGTGTTCAATGTGAATAACCGCCGGTTTCAACCGGCGGTTAGTTGCAACACTAGCACCAACCCCTTTAGGGGTTGAATGTGAATAACCACCACCCTAAGTTTATACAGTAGCTGGCGGTTAGTTTATGGGGTGTCCAAAAAAATTCTACTCCGACAGAGGGGATTTTTAGTACAACCCCTAAAGGGGTTGAGTTTAAGGGCGGTACTTTCCGCCGGTTGAAACCGGCGGTTATTCACGTTGACTCTCTAAAGGGGGGGGGTAGTTGTAATAAAACAATTACAAAATGTAAAACCTCCAATCGAGTGAATAGATACAATAAAGCAACCAATTCCCGTTGACAGTATATTCACTCTCCACTCTCCACTTTCCACTCTCCACTATTAACGGATTTCAGTTTTTCGACTTCTTTGACAAGATTTTTAAATTCTTTTCGGAGTTCCGGAAGCCGTTGGAGGGCGATTTGAATTTTCATTTGTTCTTTTTCCGGCGTGGCGGGGATTCCGACAAGGCGGACATTCGGTTCTACATCCGCCAAAATCCCTGCCATCGCCCCAAGAACCGCATGATCACCAATATGGACATGATCTTTCACTCCGACTCGTCCTGCCATCACCACATAATCGCCTGTTGTGGTACTTCCGGCAATTCCGGTATGCGCACAAATTAGGTTATGTTTTCCCAATTTACAGTTATGCCCGATCATCACCAGATTATCAATTTTTGTACCGTCGCCGATAATGGTAGAGCCGTAAGTGGCACGGTCAATAGTGCTGCATGACCCGATTTCCACGTCGTTACCGATAACAACATTTCCTAATTGGGGTGATAATTTGTGAAAACCTTGCGAGGAATCATATCCGAAACCGAATGCGCCAATCACTGCACCGGAATGAATAATGCAACGGCTGCCGACCATTGTATTTCGATAAAGAACTGCGTTGGGGAAAATGATTGTTTTTTCACCGATTTTAGAACCGGCTCGAATTTGCACACCGGCGTGAACAACAACATTGTTACCAAGTTCGACATCTTCTTCAATAACAGCAAAAGGACCAATCGCAACATTTTCTCCCAATTGAACGCTTGGATGAACACAAGACCGGTCATGAATTCCGTCAATGGATTCTTCACGAGGCGGGGAGAAGTAGGCGACAATTTGTTCAAATGCTTTCAGGACATCGGAAACTTGAATCACGGAAAAACCTTCCGGTGCAACTCCAATTGGAACAAGAACTGCTTTCGCTTTACATTTCCGGAGTAGTAATGGGATACGGTCTGCACGATCGAGAAAGGTCAATTCAGACGGAGTTGCGTTTTGCATTGGGGCGACTCCGTCGATGATAAGGTTACCATCGCCGACAAGCCCCCCTTCAACCATCGCCGACAATTCCGATAACGTCCTACTTTGCATAATGAAATTCCAATCCGTTAAAACACCACCAACCAAATTAATTATTCAGTAGTATAACGTGAAAGATCCTCATTGAAATACTTACCCCAAAATGCACCTAAAAATACTTGGGAATCTCTAATAATTCTAATTCAGAATTTACCGAAAGTTAACGGCGCGGGCTTGCCCCGCGTTGTTAGGCTTAACCCCCAAACACGGGGTAAACCTAAACCCTGTCGTTGACGAAAAACACGGTTACTCTCTTCCGGAAAAATTAGAGTTCGAATCCGAGTTCCAGATCAAGGCGGGTTTCCTGCTTCAGTAAATCGGAAGGAACAAGAAAAACGTCCGAAAATGTTTGGCGAATCATCGGTTCAACTTCTTCGACAGTGGAAATCGGATAATCCGCAAATTGCTTTTTTGCTTCAACCGTTTTTTCCGCAATCGTCCGAAGTGTTGAATGACGAACACGACAGCAAGGTCGAAAATAAAATAGTTGCAACAAAATAAACGCGACAAAAATCAAAATAAATACAATTCCCGTAAATTTAAAAATTGGTATCAACATAGGAAACACCCCACTCAACAGTCCTATTAAAATAGAATAACCAAAAAACATAAATAATAACAGTTTAATAAAAGAATTCCAATTATCAAAGAGTAATAGTCCCGGAAAATCGGCAAAAACTGCCGCCCAAACTTTTTTCTGTTCCCGAACCGGAACGAGTTGCCCAAACCGTTCTTCCGAATCAATCGTTTCCGGTATTCGATCCGTAAATGAACCAATGATGTTGCGTAAATGTTGTAATTCCTTTTCAACCGCTTGATCGTCATTCTTGTCGGCAAGAAATTCACGAACAGTAATTCGCCGTCCGACCAGACGTTGATAAAATTCAACGAGTTCCCCGTAAGTTTCAAAAACCGGACACGGCGGCTCTTCTTCATTCGACTCGATAACCGCAATCCGGTCAATCGCAAAAATCTGATCTAACTTGTCATCCAAATCAAAATAACTCCGACTAGTTTTTTTCGGTTGTTTCATATTTCCGTCCTTTCTCCTCTCCAAGATTATGCATGTACAATGAAAAATCCGTTTTGTTATCTACTACAAACGGTTAAAAAATATACCTTCGGGAATCTCTCCTCATTCTGAATTATTAGAAATTCCCAAAAAATGAAGGGTGGGACATGGGAATGAACATGAAAGGGGGAAACGAAAGGGAAAATGGAAAAAAGGACAAAACAAATTTTATCATAACAAAAAAATAAATCTTGAAAAGTACCACGCAAAGGGGGAATTTTTAGAGATGCCCAATTATTAAAGATTCCCTAGTTACGTTCTTTTACCTAAAATTCGCATAACGTAGTGCTAAGTGTCCTAATTCCACTTGAATAACAGCCGCCCCCACCCTCCTTTTTTCCTTTTTAGCTCATTTTAACGACCCAACCACCTCAGTAGCCCGAATTGCCCCCCACAATCAACC
>JAIROD010000734.1 GCA_031257725.1 Planctomycetaceae bacterium
TGAGTTTTTTGTGTCCTTTGCGGCGAAAACGACTCAAATTTCCCCAAAAATATCGCAAAATGTAGAACTCCACCAACCAATTGTAGAACTACATTTAACAATTGTAGAACTCCATTTAACAATTGGAGAACTACATTTAACGATTGGAGAACTACAATTAACGATTGGAGAACTACATTGACCCGTTGTAGAACTCCAATTTGCTTATTGTATCTCTCCATTTACTAATTGGAGAACTCCATTTACCAATTGGAGGACTCCCAATGACCCCATTTTAACCAAATTTTTCACAGGAGATTCGTGTTATACTGTCAACGGTTAGAAATTGGTTGTTTTATTTGATTCATAGAGGTAGGCGACCTTTCGCCGAAGTGTTTTCACCCACCGTCGCACCAGTTGGTTTTGTTATGGTGTTGTACGCGGTTGGTTTTTACTTTCCATCCGCAAACAGGGGCAAGTCGGCTATCGCCGTATTAGTATTGAGTAAAAATGTTTCGGCGAAACATTGCCTGGGAACCTCTAATAATTCAGAATTTACCGAACGTTAACAACGCGGGGCAAGCCCACGCCGTTAACGTTCGGTAAATTCTGAATTATGAGTATATCAAACCGTTGACAGCATAATAGTAATAATCCATAAAATCGGTAAAGTTTAACATCCAAACTGCCGATTACATCTTAACGGCGTGGGCTTGCCCCGCATTGTTAAACTTGGGATTGCCTCACTTTATTAAACTTGACCTTGCCTCGCGTTGTTAGAATTAACCCAATAAAACACGGGGTGAACCACTTCGCCAACTAAAAAATTGGATTATTAAGAAAATGTCCTATTATTTCTTTGCAACGACAAAAAACGATAAAACATGGGGAATGATCATGGAAAAAAACAATGTTAAGATGGGGGGGGGGGGATAGAATAGGTAGAAATGTAAAAACGAATCACAGAAAAATTCACGATTCCAACTCCCTTACAATCTTGCTATCCGTAAGCAACTCAACTCAATGTCTAGCTCAATGTCTGTTGCAAACAATATCCCATTCTTTTTGGGCGGTTATTTTCTGTGTGATTCTCTCGGTCAACGTGTTTGCCCAAACAAATGTTTCCGTTGCAAAGGTCTCTGTTTCTACTTTCACGTTGAATGAATCTTTTGATGCCTTTTCCGCAGCGGACAACGATGGTGAAACTATAAACTCTGTTGCAGTCGGTAACCGTATCCAAGAAATTGCCGATAAAAATAAAACATTCTTTTCAACACATCAAACCACCGGAGAACATTATCTGTCCCAAATTTCAAACGTTAAAAGTCGAGGAGCCACAAATTTTAATGTTCTTTGGTCTCCAAACAATGGCGGTAATAACGGTCTTGGCTTAACGCAACTTGATCTCTCAACAACATTCTCATTACAGTTGCCGATTCCCGCTTCACCGTTTTTTATAACGCCGTCGTTTCAAGCAACTTTTTTTGATCCGAAAATTAACGGCTACTCAATAAAGAAACCACTATACACAACCGGTTTGGATTTCCATTGGATCAAACCGGTGATTCGTAACAAATTAATGTTTGATCTGGGATGTGCGGCGCAATACAGCGGCGATTTTAACGTTGAAAGCGATAATGCGTTACGATTTCCTTTGCGTTTCATGGCTATTTGGAATTGCAAACCGCATTTGAAAATGATTTTAGGTGTGGCGTATTTGGATCGTGATGACGATTTTAACTGGCTTCCGGTAGCGGGTTTGATTTGGGAACCGCGTGAAGACATCAGTGTAGAGTTGGTCATTCCACGTGCCCGGATTGCAAAACGTGTTCATTGGTTTATTGGTTCGATTGCCGATAAGGATACTGCGGACTGGCTTTACTCCGCATTGGAACTCGGCGGCGGTTCATGGAGTTGTGAATATCAAGGAACTACCGCAAACATTGAATATCGTGACTTGAAATTACTACTCGGAGCTGAACGACGTTGTGCTTCCGGTATGACGCTTGGTTTGGAATTGGGATATATGTTCGAACGAAAATACGAATTAGATCAACTCAATCGCAAAACTTATCCGCAACCGCTGCCGGTACCGCGGCAACCGTTGCTCTTACAACTTCGCCCCGTCCCGCAAACTCCGGGCGTACGCATAAGAACTTTCGGTAACTCCTTGCCCGCAAAAATAGACGGCACCGATTCCGAAATAAGTCCTTCCAGAGTGAGAACACGTAATCCGCATTCTTCAAGAATACGTTGCGGATTTTGCCCGCACCCGCTGACAATAACCGCAACACAATCCCGAAAGGTTTCCGCCAGTTGCCGCCAACGGGCATCGCCGGAACCCGGAACCGGTGTGGTACGTTGTTCCAATAAAACAATTTTGTTCTCTTTTTTGCCGAAAACACATAAACTCGACGCTTCACCAAGATGCCGGTTGACGAACAACCCCTCGCGTGAAGCAACCGCAACATAAGGACGTTCCGGTGTCGGCTTAGTAATTGCGGCATCCCGCAGTAAACGATTCATTGCGTAACTGTTATCACTGCCGAGCATTCCCACCGCGTCGGAACGGCATCGGGTACAATGTAACATCTGCGGAAGATATTGTTCTGTTTTTTTACGTAACTTCGTCATTTCCTCTGTTACGGGAACCGGATGTTTTTCAAAAACAGCTCCTTCAATAGGCATCAACGGAATACAATTTTGTACATCCGCGCCCAGTTCCCGACAATACCGAGCAACTTCAACTGCGTGATCGTCATTGATTTCCGGTATGATTACCGTGTTGATTTTGACAATAATTCCGTGCGATTTTAATTTCCTGATTCCTTCGGTTTGGCGTTCCAGCAGGATTTTCGCACCGTCAACTCCACGATAAACGTGAGAACCCCAACGAAGCCACGCATAAATTTGTGCGCCGATTTCAGGATTGACCGCATTCACCGTAACAGTAACGTGTGAAATATTCAGAGCCGCAATTTTGTCAACATATTCCGCTAATCCCAACCCGTTGGTGGCAAGACAAAGAATTTTATCAGGATATTTTTGATGAACCAATTCCAGAGTTCGAACGGTTTCATCCGGATTGGCAAAAGGATCGCCCGGTCCGGCAATACCAACAACAGCAATATTCTTGACTTCATGCAAAACAGCATCGAGATAACTCATCGCCTGCGCCGGATTCAACACAACACTTGTAACACCGGGTCGGCTTTCGTTAGCGCAATCATATTTCCTATTGCAATAATTGCATTGGATATTACACTTTGCGGCGACCGGCAAATGAACTCTGCCCGTCCGATGCCGTGCCGACTCACTGAAACAAGGATGATCTTCAAACATAACGGTTTATCTGATAGGAAAAAAAAGAACCGCCTATTATCATGCAAAATTTATGCCAATAAGATAATTATTGAAATTTAAGCGTATCTGCTGCCAAAATCAAGATGCGGCAACCGTTTTAGCCTGCCAAATAATCCTACAAAATTGTAAAAGTGATTGAATAGATACGATATTGTAGGATTTAATGTCAGGTACGTAACTGTCTATTTTGTTTTAATTTTGTAACTATTCAGTAGCGGTGAATGTTCCTTTTTCTGTCCCGTAAGGACAACATCTTGGTAGCCAACGAGGTCAATCAACAACACTCGTCCCGTTAGGGACGAAATATTGGTAGCCAAGGTTGTCGATTAAAAATTCCGTCCCGTTAGGGACGACATGTTGGTAGAATCAGGAATCAATCAATAAATTTTACCAATATATCGTCCCTAGCGGGACGGAATTGTTTTGCGATACCGTTTTTCTACCAATATATCGTCCCTAACGGGACGGAATTGTTTTTATCGTTCCTTTCGATTCCGAATAACAAACGCTCCCAAGACGGTTGTCTTTAACCCAAAGACAGTATAGTGGCAAGTTGATCGTCAAAAAAATTTCCTAGCGTTCACCGGCTGGTTGTTCAATTAGGTCAATTAACGTAGAAAATTGCGAGGTAGGCGATCCGTCCGCTGGACGGTCGCGCCGGTTGAGATTTAACTGACACCAGGAGGGTTTGTCCTGTCTATCGCACGTCGATTCAATAATAAACCGTTTTGCTGGGGCAAACCGTTGGGGAATCAGTGAAATCTCAACCGGCGCGACCGTTCGGCGAACGGTCGCCTACCTGCCAATAAGTGACCTAAAATTTTTATCCATTTTAACAACTACCCTCTGAACGCTAGGAAAACTTTACTCAAAACTGGAAAATGATGATGGCGTATGGTATATTAAGTACCATTAACTGCATTATGAATCATTTTTAGGAGTATCTATTCCGGTTCCGCAGGGACGACATGATGAATAACCGGCGGTTGCGCTACGCCGTTGGCGATTCAATCATCCCGCCGTTAGCGTGGTCGAGAAAGATTGTGAACGTCGTTTCATAATTTTATCTCCGTTACGCAATACCGCGTGAAATGAGAAAAAATTACACCGAAAAGATAAAACGGTTAAGAAAATTCCCCTAAAATAGTACAATTTTTTATTTTACAAAATGATGGAAACAACACCGAAATTAACCACCCCGCAAATTGCTATTGTCGGAACGGAAGGTTCGGGCAAAACTATTTTGGCTTCTGTTCTGGCAAAACGGATGTCTTCCAATACGGAGGGCATCTTTTTACATCCGCGCAGCTGGGAAACAGCGGAATATGTTGAGAAGGTCTGGCATGTTTTGAATAACGGTGAATGGTGGAAATCCACCGAAGCAGGATATACGTTTGAATTGCAATGGACATTGCACATCGGACAGTTGGCGGTACCGATGAAATTAATTGATTCCGCCGGACAAGACCTGCGCGAATTGTTCAGCAAGAATACGTACAAAAAAAAGAATCTTTCCGGAATTCAACGCGAGTTGCTGGATTATATTCAAGCAGCGTCTATTGTTATTATTGTTGTTAATCTTCTTCACTTTCGCGGCGAACCGGATAGTCTCAAACGAAAGCAAAATGAATTTGTCCTCAAAGAAATAATTGATATGTTTGCGGCGGACAGCAGACATCAGGATATTGCTGTGGTGTTCACGGCATGGGATTTATATTATGCGGACATTACGAAAAATTACGGCGGCTTTACCAATTACTTACAGAAAGAATTACCGCAACTCTACAACGCCATGCGAATCGGACATCAATCGGGTGATTCGATTCATTGGTTTCCGGTCGCAGCAGTGATGGATACGGAATTGAAAAATAATATCCGTGTTCCCAAACCGAATTTTCGCAGCGGAGGTCTTGACACGTTAAACAACTGGCTCGTCCATATCGTTCAGAGAGAACACAATAGAGAACTGACGGCAAAGCAAACGAATGAATATGAAACAAAAATGCAGCAACTCAACCGATGGCTTATTCCGGTTGTTTGTGGAATTATTACGGGAATGTGCGGTATATTGGGCGGTGGTGTTGGAGTTGGTGTTGCCTGCTTCATTGTCGGTTTGTTACTTGGAAGAGTCGGAATGTTGGTTCTTATTGAAAAAGTTTCCATATTTGATCTTCCGTCTCGGATAATAAATGGGAAACCGCAACAAAAACAACCGAAAACCGAAGAAGTACGCCAACCATCGGAGGATTTTAAAAGAAGCGACCATACGAAACGTCAGGAACGTTCCAACGCTCCAAACAAAAATACCAAAACAAAAACCGATACCGAAACCGATGACAATGTTGTTCCTGAAACTGTTCAACCGAGTGAACGTAAATCAAAGTCAATGAAATTTTAACGAATCATTTGTCCGTCCCTATTGTCCTTATTATCCTTCATGTTTCTATCGTTCCTCAGTTCTAATTTTAGGGATGCTAGGGACATGGGGGGACTTTAAGAATAAATTGAAACCAATAATCAAATTTTAGTGTTTTCGTCATTATTCAGTGGAATTTTTGAATACTGTTTCAATAAACCTTATTTTCACCTTATTTTTTTTAACAAAACAACCTTAGTAGCAACAAGGCAAAACAACAACTAACCTTATTACCTTATGAGTAAATCCCATTTTCTCAAAAAAAGATTAATACAAAAATGCGTGCAATACAAATCGTACAATATCAAAATAAGGTAATAAGGTTTGTCTTTTGTAGGAATCATTGCTACTAAGGTTGTTT
>JAIROD010000456.1 GCA_031257725.1 Planctomycetaceae bacterium
AAAGCATACGGTTAATAAAGTGTCATCCCTGCGGGATTAGACAATAGAATCATTCAAACCAAATGCAATTGGTACATGAATGATGAGAAAACGGATTGATTATAAAATAGACAGTTACCCACAGTTGCCTACCACAAATCTACCTAATTTACCAACCAACCTATGAACACTAGGAAAATTTTCATGAAGTTACGTTTTTCAACAAAACTCTTATATCTTTTTCGCGTTCTTTTGGTGTAACTTTTAGGTTAATAAGTTTTCCGTTTTTGAGTTGCCCTTCGACGGTTGTTTTGTACGGAGCGTTTAATTTGAACTCGCAATTCCAATTCGCCGGAAATGTCGGGAAAAGGTCAATTCGTTTGCCGTCGCATTGCATGACAAGACTTTGAACGCCTTTGGCCAAAATGCCGCCGTGATCCTGGTCGGGAATCCAATCGTAATTCGGTCCCCAAAAAACCGGAAAACGCGATTGCGCATGTTTATTTCTCGCACGTTTAACCAGATGATTCACCGCCTCATCTGTCAACCCAAGATACGACGCAAAAACATCATCCTGCCGCCAGCCCGATGCGCCGCGATCTTGTCGATGTTGGAACGCCTCAATTCCCCACTCAACATTCGGCTTCTCATACGAAAATAATCGAAACGGGAAAACCGCATAGAGTTCGGGATTTTCTATGTTACGTTTTTGGGCAAAACGTTGCGCCGGAGCAAGCATCACATTTCCGTCCGGTGATTTTGTTGTCGGAATTTCGGGCAATTTTTGTTTCAATTCCGCAACGAATTTTCTTTTGTCCGTTGTCAATAAACTTTCCGGCAACTTTTCCAAACGTTCAATCACCGCATAAATCCCCGACAACTCCGGCATCGGATTGTCGCAATCCCACCACGTTTCCACCGCTTGAGAAGGACTCATAAAAAGTTTACCGTCCGAATCCGTTTTATAATGTTCATTGAAGAACGTCAGAATTTCTGTTGCAAACGGAATTGTTTTTTCGGTCAAAAATTTTTCATCTTCGGTGTATTCGTAATATTCGAGCATCATGTTCGCAATTTCAAGACCGCCAACCCATTCATATTTATGCCAACCGGCGATTTGTAATTTATCTTTACGTTCCTGATACGTCGGTTTCCAACCGTAAGTGTGCGGAAATACATCACCCCAATAATAAATGCACTCTGGATAATACGCTCCGCCATGTCCCATATATTTTTTGGTACGGAATTTACAAAGCGGCAACATGTCAAAATATGTTTGGAAAAACGGTTGCATTAAATCAAAATCACCGGCGGCGGGCATTGATAAATACGGTAAACGCGTATTTTGAAACCAATAACCCGTTCCCCACTGCCGATAATCCGCGTCGCCCGGACGTCCTTTTTCCGGTACGGTAAACAATGAACCGTTAAACTTAATCGGATAACGTCCGCGTCCCGCACATGCCGAAACATAACGTTGCAACGTGTAGGCACGGCTCAAAACAAACGCATCGGATAGATTGTTGAACGCCGCATCCGATTTGTTTTTCGCAACTTTTTCGTTACCGTCAACAAAAATTTGCATTTGTCCGTCCGGCGAAATTGTCGCAGCAACATGACTCCATTTGTCCGCCGTGACAACATTATTCGTTGCGCAATTATTTGATCCGGCAATGAACCGTAAACCGCCGTTGGGCGTAACATCAAAAAGAAAACCGTCTGATTTGCCTGCCGTAATTTTGTCCATAATTCTTGCGTATTGACTGATATTCGACGGACGAATCCACGCCTCAACCGTCATTCCGGCGGGAAATTTCCAACCGGTAGAATCTTTCAATTTCGTTACGCCGGATGGAACGGTTGCGGAAAACGGTTTATCTGTTGCGGAAATTTCCGTCGGTTCGGTTTGAGCATGTTTCTGAATTTCATCAGCGGAAAGAATTTTTTGATACAGAGCAACTCGTCCAAATTGCCCGTGAAATTTCGACCCTCCGTTTTGATCTTGCCCAATAACAAAAGGATATTTGTTGTCGGGAAAAATATTTTTCTCCGGATCAATTTTCGTGTCAACTTGTTTATCGTTTTGCGTAATATGAACCCAACTTCGGTTACAAAAATCTTGCCACCAAGATTCGTGTTTTTGTTGCCGTTCGTCGATGGCGATTTTTTGCGCGGAATCGAGAATATTTGTTGTTTCGGCAAACCATTCGTCAACTGTTGCGGGATGTTTGGTATTGGCGGCAATTTCAAAACGATGTGTTTGCCCTTCGGTGGATTGCAACGTTAAATCGTCAATTCGGTTTGGGCGTTCGCAACGAATTAACGTTCCGAATGTCCTGTGCAAAAGCGGACTTTCACGCAGAAAATCTTCAAGCCCTTGCATTTCGGCGCAACGTTTATACGCCTCATCATGAATATTCCGATGATACCAACCGATTTCATTGTTAAGATTTTTGAGAACAACATCCGGTTCGATAATCATTTCAAAATTGGAATCACGATAAAGATCACTGGCTTCGACCGGCGGAATTTTTTCTTGTTTTGTCCGCCAGATTTCGCCGAATGCTGTTGCTGTTACGGGTTTTCCGGCGGTGATTTCGGCAACAATCACCGGACGATTCGCGTCAACCCAAAGACGTAACGAAACTTTTTCATCGCCCATTCCGTAACTTGCTTCGAGAACGCCGCGATTAACGTCGAGAGTTTGACGGAAGGATTCGGCGGTTCGTTTTTTGTCGGGTTCGCCGATTTGGATTCGGACGCAACCGAGTTTCAGGATTCGGGCAAATTCGTCGAGCGAATCAATCCGCGCAACATAAAATCTCAAATCGCCCGCTTCGTCAATCCAAGCGTTCAGTGCGATTTCGCCGTTACCGAGCGGCATTGTTTCGTAAACATTCTTGCTCGGTGTATCCCAAACAACTTTGTATAATGACAACGACGGTTCATCGGCATTGATCGTTGCGTTAAATACAAACATGGACAACATCGACAGAAACAATGTTGTTACAAAACAGTTAAAGGTTCTGATTGTCATAGAGTTTTTACTCCTCTTACTTTGGTTAAAGTGTTAAACGATACAACAACGTGTTGTATTTGATTCATCTGTCCAATTCCTTGTCGGCATGTTTTCGTTTCAAAAAATTATCAACGGACATTTCGGGACAATCCGCAAACATTCCGCGTAAATCTTTGGTACAGTCCGACATTTCCTTGACAGGGATGAGTTGAATGATTCCATTCTCTTCACGCAAGCGGACTCGTTCGGTCGGAATTAAACGAAACAAAATATCCGGTAACGATTTCGTATTCATAACATAATCAGTCATTGAATATCACCTCCTAATTTGTAAATTGCCATATTTATTGTACATTAAATTTTGTTTTTTATTTTCCTATAGTTGAAATTTCTGATTTTCATAGAGTTTTTTTCCTCTTGTTTTATTGGTTAATGGGAAAGGATATTTTGTATTAGAGATTTTAAATTAGGTAAATCTTGAATACAAGTGTTAAATATAACGTTATAATCAACTCTGAACTATTCATGTGCAATTAAATTTCTAATTGCGATGATTTCTTTCTATGGAATTTCCTGATAAGTTGTTTTTATTGTTTCAGGAACCATTTTAGCCGCTTCGCCCCTGTGAACGGCATGAAATCAGAAAGCAAAACGGTTGGCAATGAACAATGATCCCCCCCAAATTCTAAAATAATCAGAAAATTTATTTGATTGTTTTTTATAACAACTGTAACACAAGCAATTTATGTAAAATATCACAAAACTTGATTTCGTAAATGTTCGCGTGGGGAGAGCCGCTCATTTTTCAATACGGCGTTTTGTGTTGCATAATATCGGACGTTTTGAAACCTTTGCGGAATTGTCCGAAACCAAAATTCAGCGGTTTGTACTCGCCGACAAGTTCCACAGAATTTTCCGGCAAAATTTTGTCGTTCATTTGTAAAAGCCAGTAACAAGCGTTTATCAGTAAACGGCGAACGTCCGGCGTTTCAAAATCCAAGCCGGAACCAATCGTCGAAGCCGCCGCTTGCCCCTTCTTACCGTTTTCGATTTGATACGTTTTTGTCCAGAGAATCGGCATTTTCGGATTGTTTTTCTCGTTTTCAACGGGTTTATCCGTCGGCTTCATTCCCTCCAAAACCGCTCCCAACACGACCGGCTGCGAATCGTCGGGAAGCGGCAACCGCACCTTATAAACGTCGGACGGACCAAAAATATCATGGCAACCGATTGTAATCGGATGTTTTTCCCCCGCCGGAATTACGCCGCGCGTTGCCTCGACTTTGTGATGCCCATGATGATTGATCCATGTTTCTCCGAGAATCTTGCGTCCGAATCCGCCGTCCCAGCCGTCGCCGGAATAATTAAAACTATACTTCGCGTACTTTCGATTTTTCGGAATATTGAACGCGTGAGTCGCCGTCCGAATACCGAGTATCGGTTTTCCCGCTTCAAGATATTTCACGATAAACGCCATTTGGTCGTCGGGAAGATTGCGGAAACGAAGAAACACCACAAGCAAATCGGCGGATTCCAACGCTTCCAAACCGGGTATGTTATCAATCGTAACCGGATCAATTTCATGCGTTTCCGGGTTCGTTGCGTAAAGCACCGTACACCGAAAGCCATGCCGCTCCGCCATGATCCTTGCCATTTGAGTCAACATTTCCTCGCTTCGATACTCTTCGTCGCCCGCGAGAAAAACGAGATGCTTTCCGTTTCCCGGCAGATTTTCCGCACCGTCAAAAACAACACGATTTTCATCGCCCGCGTAAAGATTGAACGTAAACGCCAATAAAACAAGAGATACCAGCAAAAAGTTTTTTTTCATTTCTTTCCTTTTTTGTAAATAATCAAACAAAATTTTCTGCTTGTTTCACTTTTGGGAGAGGGAATAAATGTTGCCAATCAACCAAGTAAACCGAATCAAACAGAAATACAACATTACTAAAATACACGTTAAAACAAATAATGCAAGATATTTCGTATCTATTCGGTAGAATGTCTTATCAGGAAATACTCATCAGGTAGGCGACTCAAAGGTAGGCGACCATAGGTGAAAACCTTTCGCCGAAAGGTTTTACTAAATACTAATACGGCGTAGCCGATTGTCCCTGTGAACGGCAGGAAATCAGAAATCAAAACGGTTGTAATATATCAGTGGAATTTTCGAAAAGGTATTGGATTGCTTTAACAAACCTTATTTTTACCTTATTTTCAAACAAAACCATTCACCAAACAACCTTAGTAGCCATTGTTCCCACAACAAACAAACCTTATTACCTTATATAGGTCATGTGTCAGCGAAAAAGGCCCACTTATGTGCCAGCGAAAAAGGCCCGCCCGATGACAATTTTTAGTATTATTTTATACTGATTTTTTTTTACGAGTTTTTCCATCCTTAGACCTTTTCGCTAACCGAAGGAACGCACGCGTCCCGCGTGCATGAGTTAGTGAAAATGTCTCATTTCCCACTAACTCTGGGGATGCACGCGGGACGCGTGCGTTCCTTTCCTAAATAAACCTGTTCGTGTTGTTTCATCATTTTTATGGTTGGCGAAAATGTCTAATGAGTTTCATAGTTTAACGGAACAACGTAAATTGTCAACGGGACTTTTCTTTTTGAAAGAAATTTTTCCTAGCGTTTAGAGGTTGGTGTGTTAAAATGGGACAAATGTCAATATACTATTCGCGGTCAATCACGTAGCTGTCTATTTTAATTTTTTATTAGTCCTGCAAGGACTATTAAGTAAAATACTTTATTAACCGTATGCTTTAGCTTACGGTAGGGCAAACGCAACACGAAGTCCCGCAGGGACGACACA
>JAIROD010000592.1 GCA_031257725.1 Planctomycetaceae bacterium
CGGCGGTTATTCACGTTGAACCCCTAAAGGGGTTGTTGCTTATAATAAATCAACCGCAAAATGTAAAACCTCCAATTTAGTGAATAGATACAAAAAAAATATTCCACTGATATATTACAAAGTTTGCAACTATTCAGTAGCAATCCTAATTAGTTATCATCGGTCAATAAGCAAAACAACCAATATCATGCCCTTAGCAGTATAATTCAATTTAAGCGGCGGTATCCAGTGCGGCGAAGTCGAGAGATTTTGTACCTTGTCGGCAAGTCAATTCAATTTCACCAAAATTGCCGTCCTGAAAGACATTGGCATATTCATGCCGAACCAGTTCCAACGAAGCAAGGAAAACCCCAACCATCGCCGTTTTATGCTGACCCGGTACAAAAAGTTGACGAAAGGCAATTCGTTCTTCAAGTTGGAGACGTTGGTAAATTCGTTTCATGTGTGTTGAAATCGGAGTGTCGTCATAGACGATTTCATGTTTCGCATTGGGCGAGTTTTCGCGAAGAATACGACCAAAAGCACTCACAATATCCCACAATTCCACCTCCCGAATCGGTTCTTCCGCCATGTTACGCGGTCGCGGCGGAAGATCATTGGCAAGACGCGGAAAACGCAATTGCCAATGATCGCTACGGGCTTGTAACGCATTGGCGGCATCACAGAATTTTTTATACTCTAATAATTGTTCAACCAGTTCTTGACGCGGATCATCTATTTCCTCTTCCACACTTGCCTCTCCCGGCAACACTTCAAACGATTTGATTTCAATCAGCATACTGGCTGTTACCAGAAATTCTCCCGCCATATTCACGTCAATTTCCTCCAAGATTGCAATATAATCAAGATATTGTTCTAAAATTAACGTGATAGGAATATCCTGAATATCCAGTTCGTCTTTACGCACCAGATAAAGCAACAAGTCAATGGGACCTTGATAAATTGAAAGTTTTGCAGTGAACATATTTGCAGTGAACATAAATAAGCGTCATTGACAATAGTTGTTCTTCGGACAATTATTTTTCGCCTTTTAATTTTAGCAGGAGATCGACTTCTCCAACGGTCATGTTCAAACTTTGAGCAATTTGTCGGGGTGAGTAACCGTAATTGTCAAGCATTTCGATTTGTTTCTGTAAATCGAGACGTGAGGCGGATGTTGGCGGGGAGTTAGAGCGGGAAGGGGCGGCAACCGCAAAAACTTCTTCATGCTCCCGTTCCGCCAACTTGTCATCGTAAAGCGAACCGAAAGACTGGTTTTCAGGTTTTTGCAACGGCTTCATCCGTGAACCGGTTCCCGTAACATTGTGACGTAAACTATTGTTTGCTATTTCCGGCGATGATGTTGGTTTTTCGTAATACGGAGATTTTGTTCCTTTTCCGATTTCCGGTGATTCAATTGATGAGCGGTGTTGCCGGGGATTCGTTATTGAAAGTGAAATTGTTGAGGGTAGCGGTTCGCCCAATAATTCGGCGGAATGAGACCGCTTTTCGGATTTATTTTTTTCTTTAATCTCTTCTGCTTTAAGAATTGTTGCGCGGGGAATTGGATCAAGAGTTTCGGTGGAGTTTGGTTGTTGAGTTTGGTCGGGTTGGAGGTTGTTCAATACGAGAGATGTTGCGGGAAGTTCGGCAGTGCCTGCCGGAATGAGATTGGGAAGATTTTCCGGCAATGTTGACGTGAGATTTTCTTTGCTGATGGGAGATTGCTGAAATTCGTTGTTTTGGGGAAATTTTTGATCAATCCGGCTATTTTGACCAATCCGGTTATTGGGGTCATTTTGATTGTTTTGACTATTTTGATTGTTTTGATTGCTTTGATTGTTTTGATTAATAGGATTAAATTGAGGTTTGACGAGTTCTTCGAATCGTTCAAGCAGGAGTTCTATTCGATTTGCTGCACGGTTTGCTTCTTGGGTGAGCGTCTGAAGGGCAACCATTTTGGAATCCAGAGTTCCGATCATTTGCCGTCCAATCTGGTGAATTTCCACTTCCCATTTGGCAATATTACGTGGTGAATACGCACCGGTAAATTGTTGGTTAGGCAAATCAGGAAGCGGTATTCGTTCCGGTATTGCGGAAGATGTTTTTTCCGGTTTGGTTTTAACAGTTTTTCCGGTTTGAAATTGTTGTTGTTTCCGCTCTGTTTCACGAATTGCTTCGACAGCCGCACGTTGTCGGGCTTGCCGTTCCAGCTCAAGCCGTCGGCGTTTGAACTGATGTAATAACAGCGATGCGGTCATAATAATAATCCCCGCAACCATGTAAAACATCGTATAATCCGAATCAAAAAGTGTCATTTTCTGTAATCGCCCAATTTATCCGGTTTCCTGTGATAGACATTGTTTACATTTTAGTCTGGAGGATAACAATTTTTTTAATTCTGTTCAATGGTAATTTTCCTGTTGTTTTCAGGGACTTTAGGGACATTAAAGATTTTCCCGGCGTTCACAATCTGGTTGTTATACTGTCAACGGGTAGAAATTGGTTGTTTTATTTGCAATCTCCCCCAAGGTAGTGTATTAAAAGGTAGGCAACCTTTCGCCGAAAGGTTGCGTTGCCGATAGGCAACAGTGAATCAGATTCGATTGGGTAATTTGTGTTTCCAACCGGTTTGGAAACTGATTGCCAGCGGGAAACAGGGGCAAGTCGGCTATCGCCGACGCAACCGTGGGTGAAAACCCTTCGGCGAAAGGTTGCCTACCTCTTTCTGGTTTGACGTAAGCCTTTGTGATATAAGGACTTATGGAAACACATAAGTGGCTGTTCACTGCCACGTTCACTCCTCAAAACGGCTTTGTTCACCGGGAACAGGAATTGATGTAAACTATCGATTATAAAGGGGGTATAAAATATCTCGATGTAAAATACTATTAAAAGTTCACTTTAAAGCATACGCAAAATCGTCCAATATTTGCATACCAGATGTGTCAGTAATCGAAAACGGATTATTCATTGGACAAATTATTTTGTAGCGGATTGGAGGATTCTTTTAACCATTCTCTCGCGGCATTTTGTACTAAAGTACAAGCTTCATCATGAGACCATGCACAAGCATTGGAAGAAATGTCAATATTAGACAATAATTCCATGATCCTCCTCACATTGTTACCGAACAGGGGACCGACAAGTTTATCCATAGAAAAAGAGCAATAATGTTGACCATTTCCAGGTCTTGCATTGAAATCTCCGACTAGATGTGCAGTCAATACATAGATTTTGTTCCTTGTGTCATTGTCTTGAGATTGTAACCCTTCAAGAAGTATTGGAGCGAGCCTGTTCCAATCAGATACATTGCCTCCACCACGAATCCTATCTATTCTTTCCATGTTACAGTAACGTCTCAACACATAATTAAGAGAATTTTGCGGTTGACTCGTTGATGCAAAACAAGTTTGAATAATATTTTCAGGAGTAACAAGAGTCTGACATGCTATTTCAACAAATTGACGGGCAATCTCATTTCTTTCTTCCGTTGCGTGTTGAGGAAATCCATGAAATCTAACAATTCCATTGCTAGATTCTTCATGAGTACAAGCAAAACACAAATAAATATCCGCAGCAAATTTGATATTACGAGGTAATATCGCATGGAATATCTCGTTGAACCATTCGGTCAAATTTCTGAAATGTTGTGTTCTCATCGGATACCATGTTCTGAAAAGTATTCTACAACCTTCATCGAATTCCATGTTTAATTGATTTTTTTTGAGTATAACATCTCGTGTTATACTGTAAACGGGTAGAAAAGGGTTGTTTTAGGAACGCAGTCGTCCCGACTGCCTAGAACGACGGAACGTTATTTTATTGTTGCGGGCGAGACGCCCGCGTTCCTAGAAAAGACCCT
>JAIROD010000645.1 GCA_031257725.1 Planctomycetaceae bacterium
CTTGCCGCTTGAACCGCCGGAAGTAGTAACGCAATCAAAACGCCAATGATCGCAATCACCACTAAAAGCTCAACAAGTGTGAATGCTCGATGAAAGACTTGTTGAAAACTTTGAAAAAATAGAGAAAATTGTTGGGAAAGTTTTCGTTGCATGATAAACTCCTGATTTAAGGTTTGAAATGTTTTTGTTTTTATCCGCAACCCTTTTTTTGACCGTCAAAAAAATGGTTACGAATTGAGTAAAAAGTTCGGATTAAGGATTAGACCTTTTCGCTAACCGAAGGATCGCACACGTCCCGCGTGCATGAGTTATAATTTCACACTAACTCATGCACGCGGGACGCGTGTGTTCCTTTCCTAAATAAACCTTTTCGTGTTTTTTCATAATTTTAGTAATATATCAGTGGAATTTTTCGGAGATTGAAGTTTATTTTTTACCACCCCTGCCCCTCCGAAGGAGGGGAATTAAGGAACATCTCCTTCGGAGAATAATTCCCCTCCTTCGGAGAATAATTCCCCTCCTTCGGAGGGGTTAGGGGTGGTAAAAAATACTGACTATTTCCTATTTTTGGGGAATCATTTGATTACGATGCGTATTGGTATTTCTGTCCCGCTAGGGACAACATATTGGCAGCAAACGAGGTCGATTAAAAATATTCGTCCCGTTAGGGACGATATGTTGGTAAAAATTGGAATCAATGCCAAATATAAATTTCACCAACATTGCGTCCCTACGGGACGCGGATCATTTGGTTATACTGTTTTCTACCAATATGTCGTCCCTAACGGGACGAAAATTGGCATTATTCTCCAATCACTGATGCCCCACAAATTCTGAAATAATCAGAAAAATTCTACTGATATACGTTGAACGGCAACAAATTGGTTTTGTGTCGGAACGCGGGTGTCTCGCCCGCAATAATAAAATAACATTCCGTCGTTCCATGCAGGCGGGATGCCTGCGTTCCTAAAAACAACCCTTTTGTAACCGTTTACAGTATAATTACAAAACAGACTGTTACTTTCGAATACCGGTAATCGCGTTTTTCCGTTTGAAATAACGTGAACGCAGTTTTCTTGCCCAAAGGATCACGCCGGTTATCGGAAGTGATGTTGCGATCAGGCAGGTAACAAAATAAATCACTTTTGAAACCGTACCAAATATTTCACCATTGTGCAACGGAAAAATCAACAATGCAATTTTTTCGTTAAACGGTAATTGGTCAAATAAATCACATTTGAGTAATTCTCCGGTATATTGGTCAAACTGAATTTTATCGGTTGCCGCAATGCTGCAAAAACCTGTTCCGATACGCTGGAATATAACACTTCCATCCGGTGATTGCGGAAAAGAAAGTCTGGTAATTCCTTTGCGTGTGATGATTTGATTACCGCGATCAATGAAATCATCCCATTTCAAATGTTGTTTTACGGTTGGTACCATTTTCGACGAGACCGGTTTTTCCAATATTTTACCAAACGGTTTAGCTCTCAATATTTGTTCAACTGTCGAACGATACCATGCAAACGAAATGATAGGTCCGGTCAATGCCATGATAACCACTGGAATCAAAATGTAAAAACCAAGTGTATTGTGAAAATCATACAAAAATCGTCCCCATCCTTTTTTTGTACGGATACTAAGACCGGACAACCACCCTTTCCAAACACGAAGTTTCGACGGAAACCAAAGACACAATCCGCTGGCAACCAGAACAAGAAAAATCAATGTTGCACTACCCACAACAATTTGTCCCGTCCGAATATCAAGCAGGAGAAAACGGTGCAAAAATGTGAGCAACATAAAAAACATATAGATTTTACTCCGTTGCGCTCCCAGCGATTCGCCGGTATAGGGATTAACAAGATAGGCAGTACCAAGCATTGCATGAATTGCCGGCATTCCCGCAGGCAGTTTGGTCGATTCCGCTTTTTCTTTTTTAACGTTAAAAATCCACACCTGATTGTTTGCCGGTGGAATCGTAACACGAACAACTTTACCTTGTTCCGCCGTTTCAACCAGTGAAACCAATTCTTCAAGACTCTTGGGTACAGTTGTATCTGATATTTTAACGTGATAACGATCATGTTCTAAAAACAGAATCATTTCGGTTTTGAACGTTAAAAGCGTTCCGCTCAAACAAACAACAAACAAAATCAAACCGCTGGCAATACCAAGCCAAAGATGTAATTCATAAGCAATACGGCGAAACACTTTCGGAGCCAAACTGCGCCCAAAGAGATAAAATAATGCAGGAACGGCAATCAACAAAATTGTTGTACAAATAATCTGGATAAAAAATAACATAAAATGCCTGTGTACATGAACAAAGAATCATAGTTAATTAATTAATTAGAATTGTTTTCAATAAATATGCGGGAATAAGCGTGTTCCCGCATATTTATTTTTTGTACATAATTCAATATTCTGAATTGGTACACATTAGAATCCGGAAAAAACTTCTCCGTCACTTATTGATGCCGCCAATCGCCATTGTCTTAAATCAACCGAATTAGAGACACTGCGAACACTGCCGTCCGCAAACGCAGTAATGACAACCCCCGAATGATAGTTGTTCGCTATGAAAAAACCTTGATTCATATTCCAATAGGACGGCATTTTTGCGTTAGGCGAAATAAACGCACTAAATGTTGTGTAAGCAGGTTGAATAAGTACCCATGACAATCCACGGTTATTCTGCCAACCCGCTGAAGGATTTTGATTCGAAGTCATGTGTGTATCTAATCCTCCGAGAGTGCTGGCCGCCAAACCTGTTTCTGAACCGTTTGCAAAATTAAAAACAGTTCCCCCCATTGGAGGTTCGGCATACATCAGAATCCTGTATGTATTCGAAGCAACAACTTCATCATAAGTACCTCCCACAGTTTCCGCACTACCAACGCAAGCTTCGGAAAATGCCATTGTGTTTGAAGTGCCGTCTGTAATTGCAGCAAAATTGTGGGCGGACGAATGGTAAAACAAACCGTTTGATTTTGTAACGGTGGTTGGAGGACCGCCCATTGTTCCTGGATAGACACCGGGTTCTTGAACTCTTGCGTAATCACTTCCGGTACAAACCATATAGTTACATGTCCCTGCGATAAGTGGTTGAGCACCATCAGATATTTTTACTCCTTCTTCTCTTGAATAAGAGGTTACACGGGATTTGGGTCCCGTATCACTAGGACAATGTAAAACAGGTAAAGTAGATTCCGCCGCATCAACGACATGCGACAAAAACCAATCCATTCCTGTCATTACACTTGTCCCGCCAAACATGTCTCGTTTCAAATCTAAATTTGCAAAAATTTGAGATTGCTCCATGTATGGAGTTAAACGAATCTGCACTGAATAACCATTTTTTGATTTTGCTCCCAAACCTGGCAACGAATCAAATGTGATATGGTAATTGTGTAGTGATAATCCCCATTGTTTGAGGTTGTTGGTACAACTCATTCTCCTTGCCGCTTCTCTGGCGGCTTGAACGGCGGGCAGTAGAAGAGCGATTAACACGCCAATAATCGCAATCACCACAAGAAGTTCTACAAGAGTAAAAGCCGTTTTGAAAAGTCCTTTACTCTTACCTAGCCCCCCCCCCCCGCCTATTTTAACAAAATTCTTTTCCTTAGGAAATAAACGTAATTTCCCAAAGTAGGAGGTGCTAACACTGTTCAGAGTTAAACTGACCAGAGTTAGCAGAGTTAAAATTGTCTGACCGAACACAATAAAAAGTTTTTGCATGAACATACATTGTCCTTTCATAAAGGAAGTTGTGAAAAATGTGATGTCCCGCTTGCTCCAGACGGGTTGCCCAAATACTATGAGTTAAACATGTTTTGAACATCAAAGTTTTGAACTTCCAATACTATAACCAACCTTGACAATACGTCAAGGCGGGGGAAAAAATTTTTTTTCCTAATTGCAAACCACCTAATTTTCAAAGATCAAAACGAAAGGGCATCTCTCATCATTCAATTTTTTATTTTCAACCCATTACTTAATAAATTAGTAACTATTCAGTCGAGGAGTAATATATCAGTGGAATTTTTCGGAGATTGAAGTTTATTTTTTACCAACACTGACCCTCCGTAGGAGTGGATTTCTTCCCATCCTTCGGAGGGGCTAGGGGTGGTCATTCGGAGGAAACGACTGAATAGTTAAAAAAAAATATTTCACTGATATATTACGTCGAGGAAGGTAGGCAACCTTTCGCCGAAAGGTTGCGCCGGTTGGTTTGTTATGGTGTTGTACGCTGTTGGTCTTTAATTTCCAGCCGTCAACAGGGACAAGTCGGCAAGTACACCGTATTGTTTAAAACCGCCCGGCGG
>JAIROD010000671.1 GCA_031257725.1 Planctomycetaceae bacterium
TATTTTCTTGCCCATTTGTTAACGACGGGGTTTACCCCGTGTTTTAGGGTTAAGTTGAACAACGCGGGGCAAGCCCACGCCGTTAACTTTCGGTAAATTCTGAATTATTAGAGGTTCCCTATTGAAGGATTGTAATATATCAGTGGAATATTTTTTTAACTAGACCTTTTCGCTAACCGAAGGATCGCACGCGTCCCGCGTGCATGAGTTAGCGCAAATGTCTCATTTGTCACCAATGTCCCTTCACGAAACTCCCTTATTAAGAGACATTGAGGACGATTGAGACTAATGAAACAACAATTTTTACTTAATGTTTAGGTATTGAGTATTAGGTATTAGGTATTAGGTATTAGGTAAAAGGTATTAAGAGAGATTCCATAATATGGTTAATCAATTCCGTTTTTCACTCCGAACCGGTTTTACTCTACTGGAACTTTTGATTGTTCTTGGTTTGATTGTTGCTATTTTTAGTCTTGGTTTTTCGGGAATCAGACGGCTATATGTTCGAAATCAATTGAAAAGCACAACACAACACCTTCAGAATATTCTTTATAAAACACGGCTCGAATCTGTCAAAACCGGTAAGGCTTTTGTTTTTCGTTACCAATATGACAGTCCTGTTTTTGAAATTCTGCCCAAAGACCTGTTTGATCAACGGGAACAAAACCGTGAAGATTCACCCGCGATTGCTATCGGTGCGGAACTTTTACTTTTACAAAAATCATCATCGGCATCGCCGGAATCAATGTCGCCGGAACAAAATTTAGACTCGTTGGAAACGACAACATTAACTTCAGACAAGAACTCTGACATTTACCGGCAAATGTTACCAAATTCAATTGTGTTTGGTTCCAAACAACCCGATACGGCATTGACTGCCAATGAAAGCGGATTATTACCGCAACAAATTCCTAGTGAGAATTGGTCTGCTCCGATTCTTTTTTTTCCGAACGGACGAACATCACAAACAACCTTAATATTGCGAACAACAAGTCGTTATCGTTTTCAGCAGGAACTAACACTTCGCGGACTGACCGGAACTACAAAGATCAACAGTGAACCTTCACGTCAATAAAAATAACATGGTTTGGAAATTACAATGCCTTGCGTATTTTTCGTACAGGTTTGCCGTACACCGGTTTGGGTGTTGTTTCATCGTTTATGGTTACATTGGGATCGCTTGGTTTGGCGAATGATTCAAACCCTTTCAAATCAGCCCGTTTCAGAAGTTTATCGATACGCATTTCGATTCGCGTCAACTCTGAACCTTCTTGTACCGTAACAAAAGTATAAGCCACCCCTTCACGTCCCATACGTCCGGTTCGTCCGACACGATGAACATAATCGTCACAAAAAGCCGGAATATCGTAATTGATAATGTGTGAAATTCCCGATACATCAATACCGCGTCCTACCACGTCTGTTGCAACAAGATACCGTAATTTTCCGGCACGAAAGAGTCCCATGACCCGATCACGTTCCGCTTGCGCCAAATCGCCGTGTATTGCCGCTAAACTCTCCACATGGTTTGAAAGAAGTTTTGCCAACTGATCTGCGCCGCGTTTGGTTCGGGTGAAAATAATCGCCTGATTCGCCTGTTGCTCATTCAGTAAATAAAGCAACGCCTCGAATTTTCGTTCAGGATCAACCGTAACATAAAATTGTTCAATCGTTTCAACCGCAAGACTTTTATTGGAAAAATCCAGAATTTCCGGCGATTTCATATACTTTTCCGCAAGACGGACAACCGGCGGAGGAAGCGTTGCGCTAAATAACAACGTTTGACGTTCCGGCGGAGTTCGTTTCAAAATTTTCTCAATATCAGGACGAAAACCAATATCAAGCATTCGATCTGCTTCATCAAGAACAACCCAACGCACTTGATTCAAAAGGAGTGCGCTGCGGTTCGCTAAATCAAGAACCCGCCCCGGCGTTCCCACAACCAAATCAATTCCGTCCCGAAGTTTTGCAATTTGTTTGGCAAGCGGTTTGCCACCGTAACAAGCGGTCAGCCGAATATCACGCCCATAAGCAAGCCGAACCGCTTCATCCCGAACCTGAACGGCAAGTTCACGCGTCGGAACAAGAATAAGCGCAACAGGGGCATCGCCCGGCGGACATTCTTCAACGCCTTCAATAATCGGAATACAAAACGCGGCAGTTTTACCTGTTCCGGTTTGAGCCTGCCCCATAATGTCCACACCGGCTTTGACCCGTTTGAAAACACCGGACTGAATCGGCGTCGGTTCCAAATAACGTACAATTTTTAACGCATCCAGCATCGTTTCGGAAACTCCCAGCTCGGCAAAACCGCTCACTTCCGCCTCAATATCCGCCGGATCCAGAATTTTAGACGTTACCAACGGCGGAACTTCTCCACGATGTTGAGATATCGGACGATAAATTTCACCCAATCGTTCATCATGCGATTTTCGATTATCTTTTGGAACAAAATGACTTTTTCCGGTTTGTTGTTGCTGTTTCGGTTTTTCAACAATATTTCTAATTTCATTTTTTGTTCCGGCTTTATTTTCTGTTGCATTATATTGCAATTCTCTCTTTTTTTCTAAACAAGATTCCCTGTCCGCAGCAAGAATTTCCGAAACAAGCGTTTCCGGAACAGGAATTTCACGAGACACCTTCATTTTATTGCGTAAATGTTTTTTCTTATTTCGTGCTGTAACGGGTTCTTTTTCCGTGCTGCTTGTTTTCGGTAACTCTGTTGGCAAACTCTGTTTGTTTCTTGAATGTTTATTTTCCGGCAGTTCATTTTTTTGTTGCAATTGATGATCAATTGCCTGAATATTTTTTTTATCCGTTTTTTTATCCCCAATTTTATCCGGTGTTTTTTCAGGAATAATAAGCGGAACATATTCTCTTTTATCCGGGTCCCAAACCATTTGCTCCTTTTTCGCTTGCAACGGAGCAGCAGGTAAATTCGTCGGTAAATTTGTCAATGTTGTCGGAACAGTATTGAGTTTTGTCGGAATTTCCGGTTTAGGCAACGGATTTACATTCCGGTGTTTTTTGTTCGTTTCTTGCGGCAGAGCCGGCGGAAGTAGTTCAGCGTCCGCCGGAACCGGTGTTCGGCCATAACTCGGAAGATTCAAATCGTCCTCATCGTCAGTAACAAACAACGGACATTCCGCAACCGGAATTTGAGTCGTCTTATTGTCGTTACGAACCGTTCCCGCATGTCTTTTGTTGCGGTTTTTTTCTGTTTTGACGGGCGGATTTTTCGGTTCATTATTTTTTGCATCCGCAATTTCGTGCGTCGTTTTTTGAACCTGCTGTTGTTTTTTGGAACTCTTTTTTTTCGGTTTCCGAGCGGTCACGGTATCCGGTTCGTCCGGTTCTCCATAATACAAATCATCATCGAGACCGGCATCTTCCCGATCTTCACCTTCAACAAATCCCCAACGAAAGGAATCGACATAATTCTTATGTCGTCTTCCAAAGCGTTTTCCGGATTTTTTACCGTATCGTTTTTTATTTTCGTTCGATTTTTTTTCCTGAGCCATTGTTAATAAAATAGTAATATATCAGTGGAATTTTTCGGAGATTGAAGTTTATTTTTTACCACCCCTGCCCCTCCGAAGGAGGGGAATGATTCCCCTCCTTCGGAGGGGCTAGGGGTGGTCATTCGG
>JAIROD010000686.1 GCA_031257725.1 Planctomycetaceae bacterium
TACCACCCCTGCCCCTCCGAAGGAGGGGAATTATTCCCCTCCTTCGGAGGGGCAAGGGGTGGTTCTTCGGAGGAAACAATTGAATAGTTAAAAAAAAATATTCCACTGATATATTACTACTTTTTTTATTTCAAAGTTTTGGCGACCGTTTTATTTTCAGAGATTCCTACCTTTACTTTTGCATTTACATTTTCGGGAATTTTACTTTTACTTTTTTCCGGCTCTTCCGGTTGCTCTTCACCGAAAACACGTTGATAGTAAACCGATAACGCATGAAGTGATAACGCCAGCCCTTCGAGTTGACGGTCAGTCATCGCCCCAACCGCAAGATTGGTTGGGATTCGGTTGACTGTTGACAATAAACTCGTTACCGCACGCGTCACTCGCGGATCATTCAACTCCTTGTCCGACAATGAAAGCAATAACCACCGGAGAATGTGACCACTCGAATACAAGGTTTCATAAAAATCAGGATTACTTCCCTTGAATAAGAAAAATTTCGGATGCCAAAGATATTGATCGTTTTGCACGGATAAGACAAATTCATGATACGTTCCGAGTTGCCGTTTGGCTAACGCCATCGGTCCACGAACCGCCTTGCCCTCCTCTTCGTACAGTTTCACCGCCGCCGTCAACCCAAGAAGCCAATCCGTCACATCGCTGGAACCTTGATCAATGGAACGGTTGAGTTCTTCCGTGACCATCCGCTCAATATTCCACGTCTCCCCCATCTCATTTTTCCATTGCTCCCCCGCTTCCCCATAAAAAGAAAGCCCCACTAACGCCATCGACATGTTAGAACCTTTAGAAACAGCCGCTTTTTCCGAAGCAATCAAATGTCCAATCGAATATATCCCGCCATTCACCTTCAACTCGTAATTCGGCATAATATTGGACATCGCCAAAAGAGCCAGGAATGAAGCCGGACGACGCTGAAATCCCGACCCAACCCGCGCATAGACCCGTTTGCCGTCACTCCGCAACAGCGTTTTACCCGAACAAGGATAATTCCAACACAATGTCCCAATCGAATAAATATAACTGCCTCTCGGAGTTGTTTTGTCCCGCTGATCCACTAAAACAGTCGGTTGATACACTTTGGCGTCAGCCCCATAAGGTAACGCCATCAGAAGAATATCGCCCGGCGTATTGTTTTGGGTTGTTACCGCACGCTTCATGTTCACCGTCAATGCCGCACTGATCGACTTCTTAAGCACCGCAGCCTTTTCCGCATCCGTCATCGCCGCAATCTCCCGAACTGACGGCGTTTCCAACACCGCCGCTTTCGGTTTACTCTCCTCCGGTGTGTCATCATGTTTCGGAGAACGGTTTTTAGAACGGTATTGAACTAAAGCGTATTTTTCATTAATGTTAAGCAAATCCGACTCACTACGGAATCGCGGCGGCAACGTCAATGGAATTTCATCGGAGTTGAACGACGCAATTTCAGTCTTGAACGACAAAACCTCCATTGGGGACGATGAAACCGTAGTCTTGGATGACTCCGTCTTGGACGACAAAATCTCCGTCTTGGACAACGAAATCTCCGTCTTGGACGGCGAAATCTCCGTTTTAGGCGGAGAAATTCCGTTCTTCACCAAGTTCGCCTGAACCGATAAATTCGGCAATTGGATAGGTCCATCCACCGCCAAAATAGCCGCATCCGGCGCGTACATCGTTCCGTTGATTACCCTATTGCTCCGAAATACGTCATGAATCGGCGTAAAATCGGGAATCTCGTCCGGCTCCAATGTTCCGTCTAACGTGTAATCCAAACCGGTTGCCGACATCGGCGAGGCATATCGATCACTGCCGCAAAGTTGACGCTCCACGCCTAAAATAAACATTGCCGCAATAAAAAGTCCAACAAAATAAGATATGGTCGTTTTCATATTCGTAAAATTAAAAATGGTTCTTTTCTTCATAAAGGGGATCTATACCGCAAGCGGCATGATATTGGTTGTTTTTGTTTGATTTAAGAGTTAGACGGCTTTTCGCCGAAAGGTTTTCACCAACTGCAACAACGGTTGGTTTGTTATTCAATTTGTACGCGGTTGGTTTATTATTGGGTATCTCTAATAATTCAATTTTTTATTTTCTGCCCATTTGTTAACGACGGGGGTTACCCCGTGTTTTAGGGTTAAGTTGAACAACGCGGGGCAAGCCCACTCCGTTAACTTTCGGTAAATTCTGCATTATTAGAGGTTCCCCACTGTATTTTTTTATGAGATGTTTAGTATAATGATTCCTCAATGTGTGTAAAGACGGTTAAATCATTTGTCCCTAATATCCCATTACGGAAATATCCCATTACGAAAAAATGGGGGATATTAGGGATAAATTAGGACATTGGGGACAATAAGACAAAAATTTTTATTTCAAAAACTATATTATTTTAGTTATGTCGATATTTTTGGATAGTCTTTGGGTTTGGCTTTTTTTGAGTGTGTTGGTCGCGTTTGTCGGCTACATCGTTTATCAATACGATCCGCGCGGTCGGACATTGGTGATTGCGGCTGGCGTAACGCTTTTAGTCTTTGGGGCGGGATTGGTTCTTTATTATGGGGTGGATACTGACCGGAAATCAATTTCACGGATGTTAAATGGATTGGCATCGGAGTTGGAAAAGGATGATTTGGAGGGAGTACTGCGGTATATTTCACCCAAAGCGTCAGGAACTCGCGGAGTGGCGCGTCTTTACATGGGGCAATATCATTTGACCAACGCCAAATTTCGTAATTTGAAATTTGAAGTCAATCAGTTAATCTCACCGCCATTGGCCAAAGTTTCGTTTCTTGCGGTGGTGTATTGGAAAACCAAGCAACCGCAAGAGGGGTTTTCTATTGACACTCCACAATTTCAAACGGTTCGGTTTGATATTGAACTGGAAAAGACAAATGATCGTTCATGGCTCGTGACCGATAAATGCGATTTTGATTACCGGCTTCAACCATAATTGAGTGATTGTAACTATTCAGTCGCGGTAGGCAACCGACCGCCGGGCGGTTTTAAACAATACGGTGTACTCGCCGACTTGTCCCTGTTGACGGCTGGAAATTAAAGACCAACAGCGTACAACACCATAACAAACCAACCGGCGC
>JAIROD010000717.1 GCA_031257725.1 Planctomycetaceae bacterium
CTGTACTTTCCAAAAAATTTAATCGAAATTCCTTAAAAATCCCTTGTTTTTTCAATTTTTACCCAATGATAATCATTTTGGACGTGTACAAAAATATAATTAAATATATTTTATTCAAAAAAACCTTAAAAACCAAGGGATTTTTTAGTGAAAAAATTTGGAAAGTGCAGTAATTAACCTATTTTGATAAAATTATTTGTGGTCGAGAAAATTGACTGATGATTTGTTGAGATGTTGCGTTGATTAAGAACAAGATAAACGAATGTTGTAATTGAAAAAACGTGAATAGACTTCGTGTTCATCAGGGCTAGACTTAATATATGTTAATTTTTCTCTAACATTATGAAAGGTATCATCATGCAAAAAATAAATACCACTACTTTTTGTTCAATACTATTATTGACAATATTATCTTGTATTTTTATATTCTCCTTTTTATCTGTTATTGTAGGAGAGACGTATGCCAATTCTCAATGTAAAGAGGGAGGAGCAAGTGGAACAGATGAAGTGGACGAAACTGATTGGTTAGGGCGTCCTACTGGAAATAAAATACCTAGACCTAGTGAAACTTACTCTATTTGTGGAAAATGTTCCAATGCGGGCTATAAGTGTGCCACATATTCTTGCCATCAACTTTCTGGCTATGTGGAAAAAAACGGACAAGTAGTTGGTTATCGTTATGGAATTTATACGCCTCACAAGTTAGGAACATGTACCGCAACAAATTCTAAAAAAGGCAAGTGTACAAAATGCAGATTAAAAGGTACAAAAGCACCCACACTTCCTGCTTGCCATACAGAAAAAATTTATTATGTGGACTTAGATAGTTCATGTTCGGGAAATCAGTGTTGTAATCGGATCAGATCTGATGTTGAGTTTAAGGGTTCATTTTTCAACTATAGTGATAGTAGTACAAATTATTGTATTTCTGAAGAATAAGGAAAACTAGTTTTTTGTAATGCTAATTGTGTTTATGAAGAAATTAATCTTTTTGCTATTTTATTGTTTATTCATTATTTTTACATGTAATAATGCGTGTTTAGCTGTTGAATCTGAGAAAGAAATAGAAATCAAAGATGTGATTGTTTCCTCTCTGTCTTCCGCTAATTTACTAAAATTTGATCAGTTTCGTTGTGTTTATCATATTAAATTTGGTTATGTTTCTTCGGTGGATGAAGCGTTGCAAAAGGGTGTGACCGATTTATTAGGTGAATATCATGCTGTTTGGAATAAATCCGGCAAAACCGAATTATTGGATATAAGAGACGTTACATCGGAGAGCAACAAAATGATTATCAATCGATATCGTGAGTATAATTTAATGTTTGATTATTGTTTTTTAACTGACGGTAAAATGTCAATGTTATTCAATTATGAAGTTGGTCAGGGAAATTTGGCCTCAACCCAGCACATCGAAAGACCTGATACAGATTTGCCATTAACACCTGATTCCTACATTTATATACAGAGTATTCTCGAATATCTCACTGATAGTTTTTTAATCGAAAAAGTCAAAATTTTGAAAACCAGAAATTTACAAATCAATAAAATTAATGTTAATTTAAAACAAGAACAGGATACAATATTAATTTCTGCTGAAAGTGACCCTGTGAACGATTTGTTTGCCCGTATTTTTTTAGTAGATGGAAATTGTGGTTATTTACCGAAAAAATTTATTTTTAGAAGAGGCATGTCTGCTCGCTATATTTTTATTTTAGACTATTTTCGTTTTGGAGATAATAAATTTTTTCCTAAAAAAGTATTGGAAGTACAAGCTGATGAGAAACAGGTTTCTAATGATCGTTATGAAATTCGAACAGATCGGTTTCGTGTAAGAGAGTTTGAAGTATCTGTTTTTGATCCTGATTCGGAATTAAAATCATCTGATTTTGAAATTGTCCTTCCCTGTTCTGTTTGGATATTTGATGGAAAGAATTTAGAAGATTCTCAAGGTTATACTCTTCGTGAAAATACGAAATTAAGTATCAATGATTTAGATACTTTTTACCGTTTGGTTTTGGATTCTGATAAAAAACAAATTGCTCCTTCTCTGTTTTCTCAATTTTTTTCCGGTTTGGGATTACGGTTTTTTTTAATTATCTTTGGGATTTTTTGTATCCTTTTAGGATATTTTTTGAATCGCCGTTATAAAAACAGTTAGGATACTTCATTAATTTTTACGTTCACAATTAATTTTACGTTCACAATTCAACGACAAAGGAGTAAATACAATGACTAACATAATAAAAATAGTTACATTTTCTCACCGTTATTTCATTGCTTCACTAATTTATTTTGGTATTGGCGTTATTTTTTTTGCGGTTTCGCCAGATTTTCCATTATCCTTAGCGGAGGGAACAGGTTGTGGCGGCGAAGAGCCGTGCGCTGAAGGACTAACTTGTGTGAACGGGGAATGTAAAGATTGTACCGTTGAGTGTAATGGCGAATGTTATCCTGCCGGAACAATATGTTGTGATGAAGGCAATACCTGTGAAAGTGGTCAAACCTGTTGTGATGGAATTTGTATTTCAGAAGATGAAATATGTTGTTCTCACGGCACTGGTGGCAATGGAGAAAGTTATGGAGCACACGGTTGTCCACAAAATTCCCAATGTTGCGAAGATGG
>JAIROD010000839.1 GCA_031257725.1 Planctomycetaceae bacterium
ATGGATTTTTGGACGAAAACAGTGTGTTTTTTCTATTTTTTTAACAATAATTTGATCATACTGAAAATTTCAGATTATCCTGAAATATGTGTACAGTGGTGAATTATTCGGGCTAGCGGGACGAGTGTTTTTGATTGACCTCGTTGGCTACCAAGATGTTGTCCCTACGGGACAGAAAAAGGAACATTCACCGCTACTGAATAGTTACAAAAAAACAAGGGATTTTTTAGTGAAAAAAAATTGGAAAATGCAGATAGTGATAGAAATCAAAACAAACTCAAAGATAATTCAGTAACGACATCTGTAACATTGCGCTGGTTACTTGCATCGACGCTTGATAGGCGAGTTGTTGCGCCATATAATCAAGCGAAACATCTGAGAAATCAATTCGTAACGTCGAGTTGAGCGTTGTTTCGTATTGGACATTTTCATCGGCTAAACGGAGTTGTACGTTATCAAGACTGTTCAACATCACGCCAATTGATGCACGCGAACCGTCAAGCCGTTCCACTGCCGTATCAAGAAGTTGAGTTGCCCGCTCCATTTCACGCGTGTCATTCTTTTCCATCGCAACCTGTAACCGAATTAACGCATTGAATAGTGAATCCGTTTCCAACGGGTTCGGATCATTTCCTTTCAAAACACTGTCCGTACCGCCAGTTATCGTTGCAGAATTTAACGCAGCCAGCCCGCTACCGTTACTCGGAAGTCCGTCAGAATTGACGCCGTTCTGAACATCGAACATCGACCGAACTGTTGCCGAAGCCTGATTTTGAAAGAGATTGACCAAATCGTTTGCAGTGGTAACACCCGATTCAATCGAGAAACGTAACGTATTCGACGCGGCATCGTACATAAAACTCGGCGGCGTTCCTTCGACCACTTCAACCTGAACATCATTCGCGTAACTTCCAACACTCTTAGCCGTAATAAAAATTGAACCGTTCAACTCCTCAGGAGAAATTGAAACACTCGCTTGAGTACCGGTTTCCGTTTTCGTCCGATATTCTTCACCCATGTTGATCAGTCCAAGTTCGATTGCTGTTGTCGAAAGCAATGTCCGGTCAACCCGCGTAATATTTGTTCCAAAACTCTTGTCCGTTAATTCAATTCCATTACCAAATTTTGCCAACGAAGCCGACAATAAACCATCACGGTTATCAGGATGATTGTTAATAATTTGTAACACATCTCCCAATGTTTTCGCATCGTGAATATCAATTTCTAAAACAGTTCCGTCATTTCTTGTAATTGTAAAATCAATTCCGCTGTCAGTTCCGCCGCTTGTTGTCTCAAACCCGTCGTAAACAACACCTTCTCCGGTGTTTGTACCGTTTGTTGTATCAATTTCCAGATTGAAATATTGTTTCGCTCCCGGCTGTGTATTGAACGCATCAACCACTTCACAAGCGGTGGTTACGCCGGGATTGATACCAATATTAATAACTTTTGCCGTTTCGTCCATTGAAACAGTTACTTTACCTTGCGGGTCGGTTGTCGGTACAAAATTAAGCGTGTAATCATTCCATATTTTTCCTTCATTTCGGGCAGTCAGAAGCAAGGAACTATTCGGCGTAACATTATCATGTCGGGCTGTCGCCGCAATACCGGGTCCGGTATAATCTGTTACGCCGCGTCCGAAATCAAATTCGGTTAAGCGTGAATCAAGATCGGCGGTTCGAATACCGAATTGTGTTGCCGTTGTCCCGCCGTTTTCACCGATACAAAAATCCGTTCCGCTGATCCGGCTTCGAATATCAATTCCGTTTCGGTTTTCATTGATTGATACATAAAGACCATATCGGGGATCGTTCAGTTCCGCTATTAAATCGCCGACAGTTTTACAATTTTCGAACGAAATATTAAAAGTCTCATTGCCATTGACGACTTGAATGCCCGACGGATCAAAATCAATTCCAGTTCCGCCGTCCGTTGTCCCTTCGATCACGGTAATTCCCGGCAATAATGTTACGATTCCTGTGCCGGCCGGATCGGAACGTTGTTGATCCATTCCGCTTGCAGACGCAGTGAACGGCGGAATCGTTCCCGCTTCCGCTGCATCATTAATCGCACGAATAATATTGCCGGAGTTTGTATTATCAGGATGAATATTGATTAACACTGTTTTTGTTTCGGAATCATATTCCGCCCATTCTTCACCCGGTGCGATAAGCGGATCAGCACGAAACGCAATCTTAACCTCGTTAAGCGGAAAAAGTTCTTCACCGGTTTCTGTATCAAGAACACTGTTGCCGTTGTGATTGGCGCGAAGAATAATATCGTTATTGTTTCCGGCAAAAGTCAATGTTGTACCGGCGCGGGAACCTAAAATATCATCAAGTAATGTCGTTTGAGTCAGTGCCGGATTGAGGTCGTGTCCGATCAATGGTTTTTGAGACGTTAATTCGGTTTTAACCGGAATACCGAGTTGGCGGGCAACATTTCCTTTACCGACTTCTGTAACGGTAATCGAACCGAACGTTTCTGGCGGTAATGAAAATGATAGACCATTCGATGCCAGTTCAACATTGACCGAAAAATAAGGATTTTTACTGTTTTCAATGGTACGTTTCACATCGGCAAGCGTAACACAACGACTCAGATCAATATCAAAAGTCATCATTTGATCATTAATCGCATAATTGAAACGGATAGAACCTTTTTCAACACCGTTGCCGCCGTTGAGATTACTTAAAAGCGTTGTATCACGGACAACAGGATTGAGATCGGTTTTTCCGCGCACCGGATCGGAAATGGAGCCGAACACTTCAACTCCGTTGACATTCGATTGTGACAATAAATCGGTATCACTCCATGAATAAATGTTTGATTCGGTTCCGTTGTATTGAATGGAATAGGAATCGGTTCCCCATTGGAATGGTAAAACGGAAGTCGTCGAACCGGCAAAAACGTATCGGTTTTCAAACGAATAGTTACCAAAATCAAAAATTTGTTGAATCGTTTGCTTAACCGTTTGAGCCAACGCAGTACGTTGTGTTGCGCCGGTTGTCGTGTTGATCGCTTCCAATGCCATCGCCCGTGCGTCGTCGGTGAGAGCGTTGAATAAAGAAAGTGTCGAATCGGTCGCCGATAAAAATGTTTGAGTCGATTTGATATTGGCGGCGTTTTGCGCTTTACGTTCAATCAACGTCTGAACGGAAAGCGATGTCGAAGCGTTGTACGGAGCGTCGCTTCCGTACTGATATTGCCGTTGCGTCAAAAGTTGGTTTTCATAACGAGAGAGCAAAACCTGCGCGCCGGACAAATTATTGTACGCACGGTTGGTCTGAAGCGCAACACTCGTTCGATTGAAAGCAAGAGGTACAATAGACATAGTACAACGGACATTCGGAATTGAAAAAATTTACCCGATTAACCGCAAAGACCGCTAAAATAACGCAACATTTTTAATTCATAAAATCAGAAACATTCTTTGCGAAAAATTTTATTAACACATCGCGTTCTTTGCGGTTAAAATGGAAAAACACAAAACTACTGAAATAATACTAATTTTTTGTTCTGTTTATACAAAGCACGGTTATTGCCGGATGATTATTGAAACAATGATTGAAAATCAATTGATTTTTCGTTTGTTGTTGCGATGTCTGTTGGGGCGGTTTCTCTGATTTCCGAAACAAATTTTGCGGAACAGACCGAAGCGGTATTCGCACGAACCGGAAACGGTAACAATCGAACAGGACGTTCACGCCGATTCTGCGGTTCAGTTGACTCTTTGGCAGTTTGATTTTCCAAGAGCATCGTGTTCAATTCATTGGAAATTGTTTGTTGAAATTCCGCGAGTTCCCGAAATAGTTCTACGTATGTCGGTAAAACCGTTTTGATTTCAGTTTCAACAAATCCGGCAGCTTGTTTGATTTTCTGTCCGGCGACATTACTTTGTTCCGCAGCCTGTTCGATTTTTTCTGCCGCTTTGGTAATTCGTTTCACCGCCGCTTCAATTTGCAACGGAAGTGAAAAATCGTTCGAAAATACCGGAGGCGGCGCAGCGGAACAGTTTGACGATTCTTTCAATGGAACCGATTGAGTCGGAACCGCAACAATTTCATCGAAGAATTCATCAAGACTTGTCGTTTGATTTTGTGCAATAAAAACAGATCGAGCTGAATCAGTTACGTAATTCAATGTTACGCGAACAACCCGGCTGGAATCCAACTCATTATAGGACGGCATTTTTCCCTGATTATCGAAATGATCATGATAAAGATCGTTTTTGCACACAATTTCACGTGTAAGAAATTCCCGATAAGGCGTACCAAAACCGTTTTCGGAATTTTGTTCCGTATTTATCCAATTAAGCAGAATAACGTTACCGGTTACCGGATCGGGATAGGAAACTTTTCCGATCATTTCCGGTACGGAATCGGTTGTTTGATAGGCATAGTTGGGTTCCTTACGGACAAAGGGCGGTCGTCCGTCCAGAACTTCCGCACCATATTTTTCCAGTGTTTCCCTGTCCATTTCGGATTCCTCTAAGCAGTTTTTCCGATTTAAATCAACAATAATTTTATCAGAAACCAATTCATTATTGACCGCATCATCTATTTCCTGCACAGTAACAGATTCTTTTGTAACAGAATCCATTGCAACAGGTTTTAACGCAATAATTTCTTCGGTAACAACCTCATGACATTCCAATGTTTCCGTTGCATCAGTAATCGTTTCATTGATAACTGTTTCACTTCGGAAAAGCGTTGGAAAACGTACAGAAATAAACGACGGATAAAATGAATGATGACCAATCCAGCTCTTACCTGAATCAAAACGGCGGAGTGTCAAAAAAACGGATACCGTAAAAAAAGGACAATATGATTGTTCCGGCGTTTCGGCAATACATACGGAACCGGTTGAAATCATTATTCGCCGCCGATATTTTTGTGCAAAAATGTTTTTGACCCGTTGCCGGCGACGCGGGTAAATTCGTTTTAGTTGACGGCGAATAATATTGTTCTCAACATTTCCCTCAATTACCGCTGAACATATTTCGATATTTTTAGTAATATTTTGTTCTATGTCATTGAGAATTACTGTCTGACATACTTCAATATTTTCTGCAACAATTTGTTCCGTATCGTCATCTGCTACAGTTTGACACGCTTTAATATTTTCCGCAACATTTTGTTCTGTATCATCGCCTGTTACAGTTTGGCATGCCCTAATGTTTTCAGCAACAATTTGTTTCGTATCATCATCTGTTACGTTTTGGCACGCATCAATGTTTTCCACAACATTTTGCTCTGTATCATCGTCTGTTACTGTTTGACATGCTTTAATATTTTCCGCAACAATTTGTTCCGTATCATCATCTGTTACCGCTTGACTTACTTCGATAATTTCCAAAACATTTTGTTCCGTATCATCGCCTGTCACTGTTTGGCGTGCTTCCACACTTTCAGTAAGACTATTTTCTGCAACGTCATCTGCTGTGGCATAAATTACTTCAACATTTTCGGCAACAATTTGTTTTGTATTATATTCTGTTACGACATGAACTACTTCGACACTTTCGACAACAATTTTTTCCGCAACGGCTTCAGCAACAGTTTCGATGGCATCGTTCAACTCTTCATTGATTGGCAATTCTCTCAAACGCGGAAAAACATCGGCGGAAAAGAACATTTCACTGTCCGATTCGTCGTAAAAATCGAGCGGATTTTCTCCCATTTCCGTAATTTTTTCCGAATTTTCTAAATTTTCTAAATAATAATTTTCTTGTACATTATTTTGTTGCGTAACAATCGGCAATAATTTTATTTCATTTATATCCGGTTCGATTCTATGTTCCGACTGTTCTGATTCGGTTTTATCCGTTTTAGATAACGTCGGTTCAAAAGATTCATCTTCCCAGTGGTCATCTTCGGGATATGGCGGTTTGTATTCATTCGGCGAACGAAAACGGATAACCGTTACTTCGTCGTTTTCAACCGGATCGGAATCATTTAATGTACCAAATTCAACGGTAGAGTCGAATGTTTTCGGCTGGAAGGTTGCTTTTTTTCGTGCGACAATCTCATCAATATTTTCGGCGGGCAACGGTGTCATTGTTTCGGAAACTAATTCTGTTGATTTCATTTCCGTGTGTCCCGTAATTTGTTGCAGACGTGTCCAGGTGTGGAGGACCAGATGTTCATCGATAGGGCGTACAATCCGTTCGGCGGCAATTTGCAAAGCCATATCGCAGAGTTGATTGATAGAGCGGGGCAATCCTTCCGTCAACTGAAAAACTTGCTGTTTAGCGTTTTCGGTAAAAATTGGTTCGGCATATTTGATATGCGGCGAGTCAATTCTTCGCCCTTCACCGTTGGCGGAATTTCCGATCCATTCCGTCAAACCGAATGCCGGTGCCGGATGATCATTATGTTTACCGGAGATCTCTGTTTGCCATGTAATATATTGTCTGGTTTCTTCGCGTGAAAGAGTTTCGAGGTAGGAACGGCAAACAACTCGTTGGTTAAAGGCGACAAGATAAGGATCAGTTAATTTTTCCTCAAATTCAACTGTTCCCGCCAAAACAATTCGAAAAAACGGAGTGGAACCGTTATCACAATTCATCAACAACCGGATTTCTTCAAGAACCGGCAAACTAAGAAATTGCGACTCATCAATCAAAATAACGCATGATTTTTCTTGACGGGCGAAATTGAGCAGTTGCAGCCGGAGTTCGGTTTCATCATTGCCGGAGAACGGAAGTTGTAAATTATAAAAGAGTTGTTGAAAAAAAGATTTTGGCGTTTCCAGATGTCCGTTGTCGATCATAGAAACGTTGTAATTTGTTTCTAGGGAATTACGAAGCATCCGAAGTAATAAAGTTTTCCCTGTACCGGCGGTGCCGAAAAGCAATGCGATTCCTTCACCGCGTCGAACGGTTCGTTCGATGGATCGGCGTGCTTCTTCCATTATTTCGGTGGAAAAATACGATTCCGTATCGGGAACAGCCAAAAATGGTCGGCGTTTCAGACCGAAAAAAGTCTCGTACATGGAAAGCGAATGTTAAAATACATAAAACAGGCAATTTTTTTACCCGATTATTGACATTGTATAACTTTTATAGCCGGAAATTCCGGCGAGCTACAGAGACACACTCAACCCTCTTTGTCGGCATTTTCCCTATTCTCCCTCCAATCAGTTTTTTCAGACCGCATATTTTATCCTAGCGTTCAGAGGCTGATGTGTTAAAATGGGTAAAAATTTTCCTAGCGTTCAGAGTGTGGTTGTTAACATGGATAAAAATTTTATGTCAATTATTGGCAGGTAGGCGACCGTTCGCCGAACGGTCGCACCGGTTGAGATTTCACTGATTCCCAAACGGTTTGCCCCAGCAAAACGGTTTATTATTGAATCGATGTGCATAGACAAGACAAACCTTCCTGGTGTCAGTTAAATCTCAACCGGCGCGACCGTCCAGCGGACGGATCGCCTACCTCGCAATTTTCTAC
>JAIROD010000862.1 GCA_031257725.1 Planctomycetaceae bacterium
CCCCTAGCCCCTCCGAAGGAGGGGAATAATTCCCCTCCTTCGGAGGGGCAGGGGTGGTAAAAAATAAACTTCAATCTCCGAAAAATTCCACTGATATATTACATTTATTTATTGATTCCTGATTTCACCGACATTCCGTCCCGAACGGGACGAACATTTTTAATCGACATCGTTTGCTACCAATAGGCGGTTCCTAACGGGACAGAAAAACAAACATTCACCGCGACTGAATAGTTACCTATAAACAATAAACTACAAAAATGAAATCAATCTGTTATACATTTGGTCTGTTGTTTCTGCTTATTTTTTTTTCCTTTCCGTTGACAGCCGGAGAAGAGTCGCTCATCGTTTTGCCGATTCTCAACATTGATCCTGTTTCGGTTTCTCAGGAGCAGAAGGAAATTGCGGACAATATTTATCGGCAAGCAGTAACTGCGGCAGAAAAAAAACAAGGTCTTGAAGCGATGCGGTTAGCGGTTCAAGTTCTGGAGGCGAATCCCGACCACGAAATGGTGCGGCAAATTTTCGGGTTTCAACAATTCAATGGGCAATGGCGTACCGGTTGGGAGATTGATCGTTTGAAAAAGGGATTTGTCGATCATCCGGTGTTTGGTTGGATTCCGGAAAAGTTCACGGCACAATATGAATCAGGAAAAAGGATGATTCCCAAACGAGGTTGGGTCAGTGTTGACGCGGACAACAATTTTCACACCGATATCCGAAACGGTTGGCAAATTGCGACGGAACATTATGATCTTTTAACCAATCACAGTCTTGAAGAAGGTGTTCGAATGAGTCGTCGTCTGGAACATCTTTATCGGGCGTGGAAAATGTTGTTTTTCAATACGCTTTTGAGTGAAGAAAAATTAGCGAAACTGTTTACAGAATCATTACCAACCGTTGCATTGCCGCGTCATCGGGTTTATGTTTTCCGCGACAAACAGGATTACATTTATTTTCTGAAAGATTCGGAGCAAGGATTTGAATCACAACTCCGTGAATCAAACGGATTTTATCATCCTCAACGTTTTATTTCTTATTTTTTTCCGGTGTCTGCCGACATGGACACGTTTGACGCGGACACCGTTAGTAAGGCGTTGTATCACGAGGGAACTCATCAACTGTTTCAGGAAGCACGCCCTAAATCGAATATTCCGGGAGTGTGGAACAATTTTTGGATAGTTGAGGGAATGGCGATGTTTATGGAAACATTCCGAGTGGAAGGAACGCACTACAAACTTGGCAATCAGGAAGACTCCCGACTTTTTGCCGCGAAAGCTCATCGGTTTGACTCGGAATATTTTTTTTATCTTCCGTTTGAGAAAACAGTTGCGCTTGGTCGAAAAGAATTTCAAACTCATCCGCGATTGGCGAGACTTTATTCACAATCTGCCGGAATGACACATTTCCTGATGCTTAGTCAACATGGTCGTTATCGTCGTGCCGCTCTTGAACTTTTACGCTTGGTTTACACTGGAGCCGCCCGCCCCAATTCTTTGAGCAAACTCACCGGTCGTTCTTATCAGGAACTTGATGAGGAATATACCGAATTTCTGAAAACTCTTCCATAAACCAATATAGGAACTTTATAACGGGAGCGTTTGTTGTTTGGAAACCACCGCACAGTTTCTTTACAATAACTCATGTTACGCCGCTGCGATTTATTGGTGAACAAAGTACGTGTGTTCCAAACAACGCCGTTAGGCATTCCCCGTGAATAACCGCCGGTTTCAACTTAACAGGTAGGCGACTATGGGTTAAAACCTTTCGCCGAAGGGTTGTTGCCTACCTTGTAATTATTAGCCTAATGACAAACAATAAAATCGCTACTGAATAGTTACAACAATAAATTGCATCTGCGTAACATGAGCAAATAATCAAAATCAAGATAGGCGTTTGGGGAAAAGGGTATTTTTATTTTTGGAATTTCCCGGTAGTATTTTTAGTGACGGATTGATTCTCTGCGACAGAGATTGCATGTTGAGCCGCTACAGGGTCTTCAAAATTGAGGAGTGTTTTATCCTGACCGGCAAATAACGCAACCGCCGCACCGGAAATACGCCAACCTTCTTCGTGTTTGGCAACAATCCAGATAATCTCCACCGACTCTTTTTCGCCTTGTTCGTTCAAATCGGTCAACGTTGTATGGACATAAGCACACTGTTTGCCTTGAGGAATGGTTTGATCAATGGTAAAAGAAGCGGTGTGGGTGGTTTGAGGAGCAAAAGAAATCCCCATTTCCTCGCCTTTTTGCCGTGCCGTTGGCGTTAAAAGCGCACGAACCGTTTGACTCTCACCCTGAAACATTGCCGTCATAAATTTTGAAACTATCTCCGCTACGGAATATATTTCCGGTAAATCGGAGTTTTCGGTCTCCGCTGTTGCGGCAGAGGTTGCCGTCGGCAATACGTCAACCGATTGCGACGGTAAAATCTTTTCCTCGCCGCAACCGCCGAATAATAAAGAAATCCCAATCACACCCATTCCCAAAAATCGCCTATACATCAATATTCCCCTTCCCATCGTCCCAATTGTTTCCAGCACCCCTGATGTTACCGATATTTTTAGTGTTAGGGACAAATGGGATAATTGGGATAATTGGGACAAAAAAATTCCTGATTATTTCCTATTTTGGGGGATCATTTGATTACGATGAGTATTGGGGTATGTCTGTCCCGCTAGGGACAACATATTGGTAGCAAACGAGGTCGATTAAAAATGTTCGTCCCGTTAGGGACGATATATTGGTAAAAATTGGAATCAATGCCAAATATAAATTTACCAACATTGCGTCCCTACGGGACGCGGATCATTTTGTTATACTGTTTTCTACCAAGATGTCGTCCCTAACGGGACGAAAATTGGCATTATTCTCCAATCACTGATGCCCCCAAATTCTGAAATAATCAGGTATTTTGATTTCAGCGTATTACAAAAAACAACGCTTGCGTTACTCTCCACTCGCCGCTATCAACTCCCCACTACTTTTTACCCTGACAGTGCGGTGATCAATTTAATGAGCGGCATGAACAATGCTATAACAATAAAACCGACAATACCGCCCAAGAAGATAACCAGCAACGGTTCCAACATGCTCATCAATGCATCGGTTGCCGCTTTTACTTCCTGATCGTAGGTGTCCGCCACCTTGTACAACATCGTATCAAGTTCCCCCGTTTCTTCACCAACATCAACCATGTTCACCACCATATCGTCCATTACTCGACCACGCAGTTTCATTAAATAAATCAATGCACCGGCAACCGGAATGAAAAACGCCGAATAAAGTAACGCGCCAAGATGGAACGGCGGCATCGAATGTACTTTCATCGGGTTGGCTATCGTGTCCCCATCCCGAATCGCTTCAAGTATCTTTTGATACATTAACTCAAATACCGCATTGTTACTCGCCTCCTTCGTAATGTGTAACGATTCCAAAATCGGTACGCCCGAAGTTACCAAAGTCCCTAATGTTCGTGTTGTCCGCGCTACGGTCGTCTTTTCTACCAACGTCCCAAATACAGGCAACTTCAGCAAAAATAAATGCCAACCAAATCGCCCATACTCAAAACTCGTCGTCAACCGCACCATCAACCATATCGAAAATGGTATTAACGGTAACAAGTAAAAAAACTTCATCACTATCTGCGACGCCTTAATCAGAACTAACGTCATCGTCGGTAACTCCATATCAAAATCGGCAAATATCGCCTCAAATTTCGGAACAATCGCAATCAAAATAAACGTCAAAATCGCACACGCAAAAACTACAATCGCAATCGGGTACGTTAATGCCGATTTAATGCGTTGCTTCAATTGTTCCGACGCTTCCAAAAATTCCGAAAGACGTTGCAAAATTGTTTCCAAAGCGCCGCCTGCCTCGCCGGCTTTAATCATGTTGACGTAAAGCCGATTGAACGCCTTCGGAACCTTCGCCATCGCCTCCGATAAACTCGACCCGCTTTCAATCTCGCCCGTTACATCAATCAATGCGTTACGCAACGCCCCGGGCTTCGCCTGATTCATCAAAATGTTCAGACTCCGCAATATCGGTAAGCCCGCATCCTGAAGAATGGAAAGTTGACGTGTGAATACGGATAACTGTTTCGATTTAATCCGACCAAAAGAAAATGTCTTTCCGCCGGCTCCTTTTTTGGCACCTTGCTTCTTGCGTTCCTTAAAAACCGCAATTTTCGTCACATGGTAACCCATCTGACGTATCGTCGCCTGCGCTTCGTCTTCAGTCGCCGCTTCGATAATGTCCTTGATCTCCTGACCCTTCTGGTCAACCGCTTCAAATTTAAACTGAGGCATGGTAATAATTGATAGTTGAAAGTTAATAGTTGATAGTAAAAATTACTACGTTTCATTGTTTTTTAATTTAGCTGTTTTTATCGATGACGTAAGAAGTCTAATAAACTCCTCACTGTCAACAATAATGCTATACCGCAAACGGCATGATATTGGTTGTTTTTGTTTGATTCAAAACTGGTAGGCAACCTTTCGCCGAAGGGTTTTCACCCACGGTCGCAACGGTTGGTTTGTTATTCGAGTTGTACGCGGTTGGTTTTTAATTTCCGTCCGCACACCGGGTCAAGTCGGCTATTGCCGTATTAGTAAAAATGTTTCGGCGAAACATTGCCTACCTCTTGATTATTGACCTGATGATAAATAATAGGATCGCTACTGAATAGTTACAAATTGATTTACTCATATTCAAAACAATAATGTTAAAAAAATCCGTCGCGTTTCGGAAATTTAATGTGCTTCAAAAAATTCGGCATCGGCAATTGTCAACGTAACTCTTAATATTTTTTCTGATTATTTCGAAATATAGGGAATTTATTCCTCTCCACTCTCCACTAATCAATTACTGTTTCTCGGACAACTTCGTCGATGGTGGTTTTTCCGGCGTGTATTTTGGCAAGTCCGGCTTCGCGAAGGGTGACCATACCATTCCGACCCGCCGCCTCCCGTAACTCCGCCGCCGATGCCCCATGATTAATTAACGCACGAATCTCATCATTGATCAACATAAATTCATGAATCGCCGTCCGACCCTTGTAACCCGTGTTGTTACACGTTACACAACCGCGTCCGCGATAAAACATCTTGCCGGCAATATAATCTCCCCCCAATTCCAACTCCGCTAACTGATCCGGTGTTGGCGTGTACTGCTCCCGACAATCAGGACAAATCGTACGCACAAGACGTTGCGCCAAAATCGCTTCAACTGTTGCCGTTATCAAAAACGATGGAATCCCCATGTCCTTCAACCGCGTAATCGTACTCGGAGCATCATTCGTGTGTAACGTACTAAAAACCAAATGCCCCGTCAACGACGCCTGAACCGCAATCTCCGCCGTTTCCCTGTCCCGAATCTCGCCAACAAGAATAATATCAGGATCCTGACGCAATATCGAACGTAAACATTGTGCAAAAGTGTTACCAATATCCGAGTCAATCGGCATCTGAATAATACCGTCAATATCATACTCCACCGGATCTTCCGTCGTCATTAACTTATCCGTAATCGAATTTAACTCACTCAACGCCGCATACAATGTCGTTGTTTTCCCCGAACCGGTCGGTCCCGTAACAAGAACAATTCCGTTAGGACGTTCCAGTATCTTACGGAAATCACGTAACAACATCGCATCCATGCCGACATTCTCCAGATCAAGACTAATCACCGATTTGTCAAGAATCCGGCAAACAACACTTTCACCAAACAACGTCGGTAATACACTCACCCGTAAATCAATCGGATGTCCCCCAACCGTCAACCGAATACGTCCGTCTTGAGGTAAACGACGCTCCGCAATATCAAGATTCGCCATAACTTTGATTCGAGTGGTAATCGCCGATGCCAAATGCCGCGGAGGCGGAACCATCTCATACAACGTCCCATCCGCCTTGATACGAATTTTAAATTCATCTTCAAACGGTTCAAAATGTAAATCGCTGGCGTGGTCTTTAATACCAAGCAAAAATACCATGTTAAGCAATTTTCGTACAGGAGCGGATTCACTCAACGCTTCAATACTCGCCAAGTCAAGAGAAGCTCCGCTTTCCAACGCCATCGCCGCATCCTTGAGCGATTTATCGTTCTCCATATCGGCAATAAGCGATTCAACACTCTCAACATCGGAAGCATAATAACGGGTTAAAGCATTGTCAATATCACGCGGCGTTGTAACAACCGCCCGAATATCGTAACCTAAAAAATTGCGCAACTCGTCCAGAACCATAATGTTCTGCGGCTCGCACATCGCAACAGTTAATATTTCGTTTCGAAAACTAATCGGAATGACCTTGTAAATCTGCGCCATCGGCTCGGTCAAATGAGCAAGAACATCCGGCGGAATCGTCAAATCACTCAACCCAATCACCTGCAAACCAAGTTGTTCCGCCAACGCCAACGCAACCTGATCATCATTGATAAATCCCATCGACATTGCCGTCTCGCCGATCTTCTCCCCATGCCGCTGAAGATGCTCCTCCAACAACATTTCAAGCTGCTCCTCATCAATAAATCCAAGGTCAACAAAAACCTGTCCCAATCTGCGAAGTGCCATAATCGTAATTATTTGTTTTAATAAATTGTTAATCGTAATAGTAAATGTAAAATCACCAAAAGAAAAAAAATGTCAATCAGCAGGTC
>JAIROD010000868.1 GCA_031257725.1 Planctomycetaceae bacterium
CGGCGGTTATTCACGTTGAACCCCTAAAGGGGTTGTTCGTTGGAATAAATCAATCGCAAAATGTAAAACCTCCAATCGAGTGAATAGATACTCTATTTTAAACAAAATAGACAGTTACACGCACGCGTCCCGCGTGCATCCCCAGAGTTAGTGGGAAATGAGACATTTTCGCTAACTCATGCACACGGGACGTGTGCGATCCTTCGGTCAGTGAAAAGGTCTATTACCATTGGGAATCTCTCATCATTCAGGATTTACCGAACGTTAACGGCGTGGGCTTGCCCCGCGTTGTTCGGCTTAACGCTCCAACACGGGGTACCCCCCGTCGTTAACTAATGGGTAAAATTGTCCGCAGTTTTTATAAAAAAGGAACGCGGACGAGATGCTCGCGTTCCTAAATTCCACTGATAGATTACTAAGTTAAATTTTGTTATGGCATCATAACGGGGTTGCCATCCTGTGTGTTGGTTAATCTTGCGGCTGTTTGCGGCAACATTATAGTAGATGCGCCGCGTACGGAACCATCGCCGATGAGAACATTTACAACTCCAGCGTGGCACGAGCCGAGCATTTCGTTACCCTCACGATGTTCTGTCGGATTGACGTTGGTACTCCGGTTCGGACGGTTGGGGTCTTTCAATCCTCGTGCAAACAGGTTTGCGTCCGGTCCGACAATCCGTCCGATATGGGCGCCTTCCCAGTTTGGAAACACTATTTGGAAACCGCCGTCCCAAAGATTTTCCGGATCATCATCGGCACCGTAAGCCCAGCCGGGAATGTATTTTTCGGCAAAACACCATTGATTACTCGTTCCGTCCAGCCAATTGGTCATATCACGGTCATATTTCCAATCCGCAATGCTTTTGGCAATAGTACAACCGCCATCGGCAGTACCGTCAGGCGAACCTTCGTTCACTGAACCGATAAATGTGAGCGTTGGAATCTTAAACGGTGAGGTGAAACTGCTTTGCCATTTCGTCGGATTCGCGGAATCATTGGTTGGAGTCGTATTGGCACAAAAATATCGCCACCAGTTATGTCCGCTGTCAACCCCATCTTCCTGTTTGGCAAGACAAGCAATGTAATCGCAAACGGGACCGATACCACGATTGGAAACTTTCTTGATAATCGGTTTGCCATGGGAAGAGGGACAACGGTAAATGCTTACACCGGAGAGTGCTTTTTTCAAATCATCTGAAATGTGATAATTTGTCTCAATCACATTGCTGTCATTGTTGACTGTTGCTTTCCTAAATAAACCTTCTGATACTGCTTGGTCGTAAGCCGCCGGTGCTTCTTCATACGGCAGAAGAAACAGAAAGATAGACGGTCTATTGGCAAACAGACAGACCGGCGGTAACGCAAGATTCGTATCGTGAAAGTTGTGAACCGCAAGCCCGATTTGTTTCATGTGGTTCGTACACTGCATCCGCCGCGCCGCTTCCCGCGCGGCTTGCACTGCCGGTAACAGTAACGCAATTAACACGCCGATAATGGCGATCACCACAAGAAGCTCAACGAGCGTGAAAGCAAACGGCAACCGATAACGAAATTGTCGGTTTTTAACTAAGTCAATTTTGTTTTTGTACACAAATGTTCCTTTCAAAAAAACTGTTTAGCAATCGTAAGATTGCGGTTATGATCCGGCATCTTACAATACCGGATATGAAGTATAAAAAGAGAACTTCTAAAAACCTTACTCCTTGAAAATTTCGTACTTGAACATATTAACACCTTACGAATGCTTTTCACGTAACAGATTAAGTTCTTAGAAATTCCGCAACGGTTAGAATTTCTTACAACAAAAATCAACGTTCTTGCGGTTTCGCATCATTTCCTTTGGCGCGGTCAACCGTGAAATCAAGAACTTTAGTCGAGGCATCGACTTTTGCAGTCAATGGAGTTTTTTCAATTGACCTGTACTTTGAATCGATCAATTGGATAACAACATTCAGAGTTGACTTGTTTTCACCTTCACCGACGGTTGTTCCGTCTGTCCGTGTTTCTGCACCGGTGATATAAACTTTGTAGTTACCAAGCGGTAAGCCGTCATTGGGTTTGAGTGTACCGAGATTGTATTTTCCGCCGGGACCAATATCGCCGCGAGCTTGCATCGTACCATTGGTAAATGCAATCGTACCACATTCCAACGGCGTACCATCGTCGGAAAACGTAACCGTTCCTCCAAGCGGAACATTGCCGCTGCCGCAACCGGTGAACATCAATACTGAAAACAGTAACAATAAAAAGGTAATGTGTTTCATTTGAGTAAAATAAAAAAGGATTTCCCCGTTACGGGAAAGGGTTGGTGAATTGTTAGACTTACGGAATTGAAACGGATTCGCCGTCTTTGGTGCAAGATAAGCGTGCAGCAGTTAGCGGCAGTATCGTTATTGAAAGCGAACGAACAGAGCCGTCGCCAAGCAGAGTATTAACTATTCCCGCATGTGATGAACCGAGCATTTCATTACCTTCCCGATTATTGCACGGGTCAGTATCGGCAGTTACCGGGCGGTTGGGATCGTTTGGACTTCGTGCAAAGAGGTTCGCATCGATTCCAACAATACGTCCGACATTTGCGGTTGCAGTATAAGCCCAATGGTAAGCCCCATCCCATTCGTTACAATGGCTGTCATTGTTATCCATTGACTTTGCCCATTCGGGAATATGTTTTTCCGTGAAACACAGTTGATTGCTCGTTCCGTCTTTCCAATCACCCATTGTCCACTTGAATGTCCAATCACGGATAGAACAGGACCCGGCTTCCCAATTGCCGTTGTCATCTGTTCCGATAAACTCCAGTGTTGGTAAACGGAACGGACCAGCGAATGAACCCTGATTTCTCCGTTTATCCGCGTCGGTCGTACCGTTAGCACACCAATATCGCCACCATGCGTGAGAGTTTGTGGCATCACTCAAATCATTTTTGGCAACAATTGCAATATAATCCGCTCTTGCGCCTTTTGCCCTACCGGACAATTTGGGGGTGCTATTGCCGTGCGAGGAGGGACAACGGTAGAAACTGACACTACACATACCTTGTAGATCTGCTTCGGTCATCAATTCCCCGCCGGCACCGGCACCAAGTCCGTAAGGCTGCCAACCTTCGTTGGATTTAATGACATTCGTGTCGTTGTGAACAGCGGCTTTACGGTACAAGCCGACTTCTTCGCAACGCGCATGCAATGCCGGTTGTTCGACAAACGGAAAAAGTAACATAAAAATTGTTGGTCTTTCCGCATAAATACAAATTGGCGGTAGTGCTTGGTGTGTGTCGTGGAAATTGTGAACGGCAATGCCAATTTGTTTGAGATGGTTTGTACATTGCATCTTTCGGGCGGCTTCGCGAGCCGCCTGAACCGCAGGCAACAGAAGAGCGATTAACACGCCGATAATCGCAATCACCACAAGAAGTTCGACTAAGGTAAAGCCAAACGGTGAAGAATGAAAAAGTTGTAAGAAGTTTACAGAAAAGAGTTTAGAACGTTTGGAGTGAAAACACTCTCCGCTATCCGTTTTTAACTTTCCTCTACATCCTGCCCCCCCCCCCCTGTCTTGCCCATTTTAACATTTGGCAATTTTCAAAGAAAAACGCCAAAATCCTAACCAGACACATCACTACATTTTTCATTGTCAATCTCCTTATTTTATAAGGTTTCATTGAAATAACCGCGAAACATTGCCGTAACACAAGACGGCAAGAAAACGCATCGCAATTGAATTAGTTACCAAGTATAACTCGAAAAAACTGAGCGTCAAGCGTAATCTTTCTTTTTTTTCAAAATTTTTCCCTGCATTCAGATAGGTGTCTCTCATCATTCAATTTTTTATTTTCAAGCAATTAGTTAACGACGATGGGGGTTACCCCGTGTTGGGAGGTAATTAAGCCTAACAACGCGGGGCAAGCCCATGCCGTTAACTTTCGGTAAATTCTGAATTATTGAGAGATTCCCATTAAATGTTCGTAATAATTCGTGAAGGCAAGCCCTGAAGGGATCGCCTGTCCGGTAAAAAAAATTGATGGTCGGGAATTTTTTTTGAAATGTCCCCTTGACAGTGTTTGGGAAATTTCTATAATTAGGCGATTGTATGATTTTTAGGTCGGTTTTTGAATTTGTTTCGGTATGAATGGTCTTTGTTACAAATTGACGCAAAGTATGATTCTCCGGTGGGTTACATCGGTTGCGGTTTTGCTTTACGTTCTCATTCCTTCGATTGGAACTTGCAATTGTTCTTGTTGCAATCATACCGGTCAGGTCGCCAAAACTGAAATCCCGCCCGTTTTAGAAAAGTCAGAAACAACAGACTCAAAAACAACAAAACCAGAAACAAAAAACTGTTGTTGTTCGAAAAATGAACCAACAGCAATTTTGCCGACAAAGGAATTGCCGGTGAAAAATTGTTGTCAATCGAAAGAGAACACGCGTGAATCGGGAACTTGTCCCTGTTTGAAAGCGGTTGATGTTTCGCCTTTTGTGCTGCCGGAAGTTACCGTTTCGGCTTCATCGTTGTCGGAAAAACTAAAAAGTTTTTCATCATATTTGTTTGTTTCTTCGGTTCAACCGCTTGATTCTCTATTGGTGTTGCTCTGTAAACCGCCGGGCGATTCGATGTTTTGTCTATCGTTGCGCCTGCATCTTTTGCTGAACGTCATACGGAATTGATCTGTCCGTGTTCGATTAATTGACGTATCTGTGTTGTATTTCCCGTACAAAAAAATATTGTACGGAATCCAATTCATTTTTTTGAACGCCGTATTGGTTCGGACGTATTTCTTGGTACGTTTTTATTTTGTACGGTTAAAGAGTATATTATTAAGGAGTTTATTATATGTCCACAAAACCGACATCCTCATTTTTTGCTTTTACGTTACTGATTGTGTTCGCACTTCTTGGCGGCGGAGCCGGTTGGTTCATTGCGCAACACCAACATTCCGCGTCATCCGTTGCCGGTTCAACCGAACGCAAAATTCTGTTTTATCAATCACCGATGCATCCGTGGATCACTTCCGACAAACCCGGTAAGTGTACAATTTGTGGAATGGCTCTTGCACCGGTTTATGAAGGCGATACCGCTACTGCAATTACCGGCGGTTCCGATTTCATTAAACTGGCGGAAAGTACTGCTTCGGTGATTGGAGTTGCCGTAACACCGGTGCGAGTTGCGCCGTTACACCGGACATTGCGTGTTGCCGGAGTAACAAGCGATGACGAAACACGGCACCGTATTCTTTCGGCACGAGTTCCGGGACGAATCGAAGAACTTCATGTCAATCAGGTTGGCGTTGAAGTGGTAAACAATCAACCGTTGGCGGTGGTGTACAGCCCCGACGTTTTAACAGCGCAACGATTATATCTTGAAAACAGACGTGTTGGAGTCAGCGGAGCGGTTTCCGCTTCAGAAATTGCGTCCAGCCGTGAAAAATTGCTTGCGTATGGTCTTGTCGATGAAGATATTCGGAAACTCGAACAAACCGAAACTCCCGAAGCCACTCTCGTCATTCGTGCGCCGTTTGACGGAACAGTTGTTTCACGCAAAGCATACGAAGGACAATATGTTGATGTGAACGATGAACTTTTTGAGATCGGCGATTTTTCATCGCTCTGGTTTATTTTCGACGCTTATGAACGTGATTTGCCGTTACTGAAAATCGGGCAGGACGTTGATGTTACATTAACATCGCTTCCGGGAGAAACGGTAACCGCTCCGATTGCGTTTATTGATCCCAACCTGAATGAATCCACTCGGACGGCGCGGGTTCGTGTGGTTCTTCCCAATTCGTCACGCCGTATTTTACATCGTCAAACGGCAAACGGAGTTGTCCACATCGAATCCGCTCCGACATTATTGATTCCGCGAAGTGCGTTACTTTATACCCGTAAACATCCGGCAGCGTATGTTGAACTTGGCGATGGAGTTTATCAGTTTCGACAATTAACGCTTGGTCATATTGGCGATACGGAAGCGGAAATTCTTAGCGGTGTCAGTGAAGGCGAGAAAGTTGTTACGCAAGCCGCGTTGTTGATCGACAGTCAAAGTCAACTCGCCCATATTGCGGAAGCATCCGGCGCAGCAACGGAAACAGATAAACCGGAATCTCCAACATCCCCGTCTGTAACAATAACAACGCCGACAACGCTTCCGCCTGAACTGATTGAATCTGTTTTGAAAATCACGGAATCTCTTGCCTCTGATCGTCTTGACGATTACCAAAAACATTTGCCGGCGGTGTTGGAGGCTGTTCATCAGACCACCGACACGGTTCATGATATTTTAATGCCGTTTGCGGAAAAACTTATTTCCGGTACAGATTTGAAGGAAGCTCGCCGTCCGTTTGAACCATTCAGTAATGCTGTTGCGGATATTGTGAGAACGCAGCCGGAACAGGAACGTCAGGCGAAAATTTTTCAATGTCCGATGTCGCCGGTACTTGGTACGGCGCGTTGGATTCAGAAAAATAATGACGAAACAAGAAATCCTTTTTTCGGTTCGGAAATGCTGAATTGCGGCGTTGAATTACACTAATAATATTGCAATAAATACTAATCCGCTTAGATTGTTGATGGCAATATCCATGCGTTCCTAAAAAATTATCGAACATATTTAAAATTCATACAGGATGTTCTTGCATGATTTCGTCGAATGATGTAAACTACAATAAGTAATTTAAAAAGATATTATTTTAATTCATTCGGATAGACAGTGGAGGACATCGCGTCCGCAATGTTTTTTTAATACAAAAATATTATCTCTTGACCTTAATATAATTATGTTTCACAATACAGAACAAACAAAAGAAGAAGACAATATTGTTGCTATTATCGACGGCTACATCACGGAAATCGGCAACAATTATAAATCAGGAAAGGCGACGGAACATACGTATCGTCCGGCATTACAACGGTTGCTGGAAAATATTACGGAGGACTGGTCGATTGCAGGTTTGTCGATCACAAACGAACCGAAACGTATCGCTTGCGGTTCGCCTGATTACATTATTACGCGCAACGAAATTCCTCTCGGATACATTGAAGCGAAAGATATCGGTGTTGATCCGGACAGTAAAACAAATAAAGAACAACTTGACCGTTATAAATTATCGCTCAATAATTTGATTATTACTGATTATCTGAATTTCAAATTATTTCAAAACGGCGAACTTACTTTTTCCGTTACAATCGGCAGTGTCGAAAACAACAGTATTAAAACAGATACAACACAATATGCCGTTTTTCTTGACTTAATACGTTATTTTGTACATTATCGGAGTGAAGATATCGTTTCCACAAAACAACTTTCAAAAGTGATGGCAATTAAAGCGAGATTTACGGCAAGTATTATCGAAAAAATATTAGAAGAAGAGGACGACGATGAACAGGAAAACGATTATTCTCTTTTGAAACAACTGGAAGGTTTTCGCGAAGTGTTGATACACGGCATGTCCAAAACGATGTTTGCCGATATGTATTCACAAACGATTGCTTACGGTATGTTCGCCGCGCGGTTGAACGATCTTTCCGGAAACAAATTTACAAGATCAAAAGCCGCTGAACTTGTTCCGCATTCTAATATGTTTTTACAAAAATTGTTTCAATATATTGCCGGCAGCGATCTTGATCGGCGTATCAGTTGGGCGGTAGATGCTTTAGCCGATTTATTTAATTTTGTCGATATTAAAAAAATATTGGAAGAATTTAGTCAATCGACTCATGATCTTGATCCGGTCATTCATTTTTATGAAACATTTCTTGCCGAATACGATCCGGCGTTGCGAAAAAGTCGCGGTGTCTGGTACACGCCGCTGCCGGCGGTTCAATTTATTGTGCATTCTGTTGACGAAATTTTAAAACAAGAATTTAATCTGCCTCAAGGATTAGCGGATACGTCAACAATAAAATTGAAACAAAAAACAGAACAAAAGGATGATAAAATAAAAGAAAATATTGTAGAATATCATAAAGTACAAATTCTTGATCCGGCATCAGGAACCGGAACTTTTCTTGCCGAAATTATCAAAAGCATTCATCGGCAATTCAAAGATCAGCAAGGTTTATGGAACGGATATGTACACGATCATTTGATTCCGCGTCTCAACGGGTTTGAGATATTGATGGCGCCGTATGTTATGGCTCATCTCAGATTAGATATGTTGTTACGGGAAACCGGTTATCAATTCGTGCAGCCGGACAACTATTTTCCGAAACGGTTACGAATTTTTTTGACTAATAGTTTAGAAGAGGCTCGTCCCAAAACAACAAACCCGTTTGCCCAATGGTTAAGTAATGAAGCGAACTCGGCAAGTAGTATTAAAAGTAATGTTCCCGTAATGGTTGTGTTGGGCAATCCTCCGTACAGCGGTGAAAGTATCAATAAAAGTAAATGGATTGAAATGTTGTTGCGGGATTATAAAAAAGAACCAACCGGAGAAAAGTTACGGGAAAAAAATCCAAAATGGATCAACGATGATTATGTAAAATTTATCCGTTACGGACAATATTTTATTGAAAAAAACGGCGAAGGAATATTAGCGTACATCAACAATCACAGTTTTTTGGACAATCCGACATTTCGCGGAATGCGATGGAATTTGTTGCAAAAATTTGACAAAATTTATATTGTCAATTTACACGGTAACACAAAAAAGAATGAAACAACTCCTGACGGAAGTAAAGATGAAAATATATTCGATATTCAACAAGGTGTCAGTATCAATATTTTGATAAAAAATAAACACAAAAAAAAGGATGAGCTTGCAGACGTGTTCTATTTTGACTTGTACGGAAAACGGAATGAAAAATATAAATTTTTGTTCGATAATAATATTTCGTCTGTAAAATGGAATCAATTACGTCCGCAGGTGCCGCAATATTTTTTTGTGTTAAAAAAATTCGCCGGACAAAAAGAATATAAAAAAGGTTTTAGTATTAAGGATTTATTTCCCGTAAATTCGGCTGGAATTGTAACGGCAAGAGATCATTTTACTATACAATTGTCAAAACAAAAATTAAAAGAAACAATTAAAGATTTTATTTCTTGTGAAAACAAAACGGTACGGGAAAAATATGATTTAGGAAAAGATGCCCAAGATTGGAGTGTTTCTGATGCAAAAAAAGATTTAACCTCTCATGCTGATTTTAATCATATTACGCCGATAAATTATCGTCCCTTTGATATTCGTTATACTTTTTATACGGGACATTCAAATGGGTTTCATTGCAGACCGCGCGGTGAAGTGATGCAACATTTTCTAAAAGGTGAAAACATTGGTTTGATGGTTTGCCGACAACAAAAAACAAACGGATTTTATCATTGTCTGATACATAATAATATTGTTGAATCAGGTTTCGTATCTAATAAGACATCGGAAATTGGTTATTCCTTTCCTCTCTATCTTTATCCGTCCGATAATTTGATGAAAGACCATGAACGCTGTCCCAATTTGAATAAAAATATTGTTAAAAAAATTGCTGATCGGCTTGGCTTGAAATACACGGATGAAAAAATTAAATCAAAAAAATCGTTTGCGCCGATAGATTTGCTTGATTATATTTATGCTGTGTTACACAGTCCGGCTTACCGTAAACGTTACAAAGAATTTTTTAAAATTGATTTTCCGCGAATACCTTATCCGCGTGATACTGAAACATTTTGGTCTTTGGTAACATTGGGGACAAAGTTACGGCATTTACATTTACTCGAAAAAATAAAATTGCGAAAAGGAATCGCAAATTATCCGATAAGAGGTACAAATAAAATAGAAAAATTTACGTATTCCGATAATAAAGTGTACATCAATGAAAAACAATATTTTGATCATGTTCCGCCGGAAGCGTATGAATTTCAAATCGGTTGTTACCAACCCGCTCAAAAATGGCTCAAAGACCGATGCGGACAAATATTGAAATTTGAAGATATTCAGCATTATCAAAAAATCATTACCGTGTTACGGCAAACAATTGAAATACAAAAACATATTGATAAAATTTCTTGGTAACGGTTTAATGATTTTTTGTTTTATTTATTACGATAAACGTTTCACTATTTTTTTAACAAGATTTCTTTAACAAGGAGAACCTATTATGAAAAAGAATCTTTTGTTTGTTTCGTTTGTTTTAACTTTTTTAACCTTTTCTGCAACATCTATTCTTTCCGCCGACGAATTTTCTGAAGCGGATGCGAATAAGGATGGTGTGGTGAGCAAAGAAGAGTTTAACACTTATCTGTCTGTTGGAACGGTAACACTTCCTCCAGCGTTGGTGCAAAGTCTTTCGGATGCCGCTGCCGCGTTGGCGAAAGATGACCTCGCCGGTTACAAAAAACATTTGCCGATAATACTTGAATCGGTAAAACAGACAACCGGTGCGGTACGCGCAACATTATTGCCGTTATCGGAACGGCTTGTTCCCGGCAATGATTTGAAAACGGCACGAAAACCGTTTGAACCGTTCAGTAACGCCGCCGCCAATTTCGTGTTAGCGCAACCGGCGGCGAAACGTCAGGCAAAAGTGTTTCAATGTCCAATGTCGCCGGTTCTCGGTGTCGGGCGTTGGATACAAAAAGACAATCCAAAGTTACAAAATCCATTTTTCGGTTCGCAAATGCTCGCCTGCGGCAATGAATTGAAATAAATGAATCATGTAAATAAATTGGGAATTTCGAAAAATTATTTTTATCCAATAGTTTTTTTGAGATTCCCAAATTATTCTTCACGTTTTTTGTTTCCTCATTTTGTTTTTCGTTTTTATTTTATTTTATTTTATTTTATTTTATTTTATTTTATTTTATTTTATTTTTCACTCCTCACATTTTCATTTATCGGACAATTATTTTATGATAAACTCATTGATTCATTGGTCGCTTCATAATCGTTTTTTGGTGATCGCAATATTTATTGGAGTTTGCGGTTGGGGAGTTCACGCTTTACGGACAACACCGGTGGACGCTCTTCCTGATCTTTCGGAAAATCAGGTGATTGTTTATGCTGATTGGGCTGGGCGTTCACCGCAGGAAGTTGAAGATCAGATTACGTATCCGCTTTCTGTTTCATTACAGGGTCTTGCCGGAGTGAAAACGGTTCGCGCAACATCAATGTTTGGTTTTTCGTTTCTGACGGTTATTTTTGAAGACAATATTGAAACGTATTTTGCCCGAACACGGGTTTTGGAACGTTTAAACTCTCTTGGCGAACTTTTGCCGGAAGGTGTTACGGCGCGTCTTGGTCTGGATGCGACCGGACTTGGTTGGGTGTATCAATATTATCTGAAAACTGACGCCAATGCCGAACAAGACCTCGGTTCACTCCGATCGCTTCAGGACACCTATATTCGTTACCAACTTGCCGCAGTTCCGGGTGTTGCGGAAATCGGCAGTTTAGGCGGTTTTGTTCGTCAATATCAGGTGGAAGTCTCATCGCTTCAACTTAAACAATATAATCTTTCACTCGGTCAGGTTATGGATGCGCTTGTTACGAGTAATCTCAATGTCGGCGGGAAAACGCTTGAAGAAAACGGTTCGGAATTTGTTGTTCGCGGAATTGGTCTTGTGAATGATGTTACCGATATTGAAATGATACCGCTTTTGGCGCGTGATGGTGTTCCGCTTTATCTGCGCGATGTGGCTCATGTCCAAATCGGCGGTGATTTTCGACGCGGTACGCTTGATGTGAACGGGCAGGAAGTTGTCGGCGGAATTGTTGTAATGCGTTACGGTGAAAATGCGTACAAAGTGATTCAAGAGGTGAAAGAGCGAATCAATGCTATTCAAACCGGTTTGCCGAAAGGTGTTACGATTGAACCGTTTTACGACCGCAGCGATTTAATCACCCGCGCCATTGATACACTTAAAAACGCACTCATTGAAGAAATTATTCTCGTTACGATAGCGCATATTTTGTTCCTTTTTCATTTTCGGTCAATTCTTATTGTAACAATTCCGTTGCCGAGCGCGATTCTTGTTTCGTTTATTTTAATGAACCAATTCGGTATTCCGTCGCATATTATGTCTTTAACCGGTATTGCGATTTCGATTGGAGTTTTGGTTGATGCCGGAATTGTGATGACGGAAAATGTGATTCGATATTGTGAACGCGCTTTGGAAGAAAAGAAAACGCTCAATCATTCGGCTAATTTAACCGCCGCTGAAATTTTCCAATTGACGTTACAAGCAAGCACACAAGTCGGACGACCGATGTTTTTTTCGATGGCGATTATTATTCTCGCTTTTGTGCCGGTGTTTTTGCTTACCGGACAAGAAGGTAAACTGTTTCATCCGCTTGCTTACACCAAAACCTTTGCGTTAATCGGAGCCGTATTGCTTGCAGTAACCGCCGTACCTGTTTTTTGCACAATATTAGTTCGCGGTCCTTTTCGTGCGGAAGATAAAAATATCCTGATGAGTTTTCTGTTGCGAATTTATGATCCGGTTCTTGATTGGTCGCTTCGTCATACCAAAACGGTTTTAACCGGAGCGGTGTTATTACTTATTGCTGCGTTAATTCTTGCATTTGGTTTGCCGCAGCGTGTTAATAACGTACTGATTCCGCTTTCCGCTCCTTATTTTCCGCTTCCGTCGTTTCAAGGTTTTGGTTCGGAATTTATGCCGACATTGGAAGAAGGCAGTTTGCTTTTCATGCCTGTTTTGTTACCCGCAACATCATTGACGGAAGTGAAACGAATTATGGCGTGGCAGGATAAAGTGATGAGCGAATATCCCGAAGTTGTAACAGCAGCCGGAAAACTCGGACGCGCCGACACTGCAACGGATCCGGCACCGGTTGAAATGATTGAAACAACAATTACACTCAAACCGCCGTCTCAGTGGCGACCCGGAATTACAAAACAAAAAATTATCGCCGATTTGAGTGAACTTTTAACTCAAGTGCCGGGGTACACGCCGGGATTTTTGCAACCGATTGAAAACCGAATTTTGATGACCAGCACCGGAATTCGCGCTCAGGTGGGAGTCAAGATTTTCGGTAACGATTTAATTTCATTACAAAAAAAAGCGTTTGAGGTGGAGCGGATTATCAACACGATTTCCGGCGCAACCGGAGTTGCTCCGTCGCGGGATCAGGGCAAACCGTATCTTGAAATCGCGGTGAATCGTAACGCAATGGGGCGTTACGGACTTCATGCGGCGGATATTCTGCAATATGTGGAAACGGGGTTGGGCGGAACAAATGTTACGACAACGATCAAAGGGCGGGAACGGTGGTCGATTCAGGTACGCCTTGACCGTACTGATCGGGATGATATTGAAAAGATTGGCGAGTTGCTCATTCCAACGCCGAGCGGTCTGATGATTCCGTTGGTGCAAGTTACGGAAATAAAGCGGCTGATTGGTCCCAATGAAATATCGAGCGAAAACGGCAGGCTTCGCGTTTATGTACAAGCGAATGTGATGGATCGCGATTTGGGCGGTTTTGTTGAGGAAATTAAATCACGTATCGAAAAAGAGATTTCTCTTGAACCCGGTCAAACGATTGAGTACAGCGGTCAGTATGAAAATCAACTTCATGCGCGCCGGACATTGATGATTGTTTTTCCGACGGTGATACTGGTGATTTTTCTTTTGCTTGTTATGACTTTCCGATCAACCGGAGAGGCGGCGCATGTTTTGTTGGCGGTTCCGTTTGCGTTGACGGGCGGCGTGATTTTGCAGGCGGCGATGGGGTTCAATTTTAGTGTTGCAGTTTGGGTTGGCTACATTGCGCTTTTTGGTACGGCAATCCAAACCGGAATTATCATGGTGGTTTATCTGGAAGAATCTGTACAAAAAGCACGTGAAACCAAAGGTTCAAAACTCACTTACAAGGAATTTATTGATGCGGTTAAGATTGGAGCGAGATTACGGTTACGCCCCAAAGTGATGACGGTGGCGACAACGATTGCGTCATTGTTACCGATATTCTGGAGTACGCGCACCGGAGCGGAAATTATGCAGCCGTTGGCAACACCGGTTGTCGGCGGCATGATTTCCAGCCTTCTGCATATTTTAATCGTAACACCAGTTCTGTTCGTAATGTTACACCGAAAGGAATTTACCTGATTATTTCGGTATTTTTATTTAATCATTAACTAACGCGGGGTAAACCCCGCCGTTAACTATCGTGGGAGTAAACCCCGCCGTTAACTATCGTGGGGTAAACCTCGCCGTTAACTATCGTGGGGTAACCCCCGCCGTTAACTATCGTGGGGTAAACCTCGCCGTTAACAAGTGCGAATAATCGCCATGCTGCCTTATTGATGTTACGAGGAATATCAACAAGTAGATTACCATCGTGCAGGCAGTAATTGATGAACTGGTTTTCCGGCATCTAAAGTAAATTCTTTTTGAGACGCGGAGACTTCGATGGCGAGTGGAGTTTTATCTGCTT